>JANLXV010000598.1:0-5703 GCA_031365305.1 Chitinophagaceae bacterium | reverse complement strand
GGCCAACATTTTAATACCCATGGTTTTGGTGAAATCTTTATCCGTTGTTAAGCCTGCAAAGATCACGATCAGATTGCCAGGTTTCCCGTCCCAATCAGGTGCCGGCGAACGCCACCAGATCTCTGTGATAGGGGACATGCTCCTGGTAACACTGCTGATCATACCCGTTTGCAACAACGCTTGCTTAATCACGTCAAAACTCTTTTGCGTATCTGCAGAGGCAGGAATGCTTATAAGATTATTAGGGTTGTAACCCATATCCCGGTTCCTGGTAAGTTTTATTTGTTGATAAACAATAATGGTTGCAGAGATGAGGACTATAGAAATTACAAACTGGGTAACAATTAAAATATGCCTTGGCAGTATAGCTTTTTTGCCTGCCGTGAACGTGCCTTTTAAAACAGTAACCGGATTAAATGAAGAGAGGTAAAGTGCAGGATAACTGCCTGCAACAAGGCCGGTGAAAACAACAATGATTAATGCCCCTATCCAAAAAACAGGATCGCCAAAATGGATATAAAGCTGTTTATCAACAAGCGAATTAAAGGCCGGCAGCAACAGCAACACTGCAACAACTGAAAGCAGGAAAGAGATAAAGGCAAGGATGACAGATTCAAAAAAGAATTGTAACACTAATTGCTTTTTTGCAGAGCCTAATGTTTTTCGTATGCCCACTTCCTTTGCTCTTTTCTCTGAACGGGCAGTGGAAAAGTTCATAAAATTTACACAGGCAATCAATAAAATAATGATAGCGATAACGGTGAACAGGCGAACATATTCTATCATGCCGCCAACATTTCTACCATCTTTAAAGTCGCTGTACAGGCGCCATTTACGCATGGGAAAACTAAAATAAGTGCTTATCTTTTTATCATTGGGGTCATGCGATTTTTTGAGAGTGTTTATCTTTTGATCAATGGCTGTAATGTTAGCCCCGGGCACAGTTTGCACAAACACCAGCCACGACGAACTTGTCCATTCTGTCATAGCTTTTACAAGCTCTTTGTCAGAGTATTTAAAGGGGACAATATAATCGAATTGCAGCGTAGAGTTACCCGGCACATCTGCCACTACACCGGTAACCTTCGCTTCCTGCCCGTTATCAATTTTTACTAATTTATTTATAGCCTCGTCATTACCAAATAAGGCTTTGGCCGTGGCCTGGGTAAGTACAATAGCAGACGGATCGCTGATGGCTAAAGCAGGGTTGCCTTCCACAAACGCAAAGGTAAAAAGGGTAAAAAAATGCGGGCTTACGCTATAGCCTACCCTCTTTAATTTGGTGTCGCCATAAGCCAGGTTATGCTGTTGCTTGTGCGTGCTAACAACAGCCTGCTTCACCTGCGGTATGCCTGCCTCAATGGCCGGGGCTAAGGGGAAAACCTGGCTGTCATCTGTAAACACCTGGTTATTAAAATCGCGGTGGGCCATCACCTGGTAGATGTTGTCGTAATTTTTATGTTGTGTATCATAGGTCAGTTCATCCTTTACCCAAAGCAGTATAAAGATGGCGCAGGTGATGCCTATGGTAAGGCCAAGAATGTTGGTAAGTGAAAAGCCTTTATTGCGAAAGAGGTTTCGCCAGGCAATTTTTAAATAGTTTTCAAACATGGGCGTTAATATTTAAGCATACATAAACCGCTATACGTTGCTTTACCCACACCAAAATGTTGCCGTTAAATTTTTACATGGTTATGAAGGAGTTATTGAGAACAGGAGATGTAAAGGTGTACGGTTTTGATACGGTTGGTGTGCGGATGTGGACAGGGGAAGATAATGGCGAACAGCCTTTCAATTTAAAATGAGCCTGGTGGATTGTGCTAACCACAGTACAAAACGTATAATATTAAGATACTGAAAATCAATTTCTTTTTTAAAGAAATACTTAACTTCTAATAGCATAAATTTACGTGTTAGCCGCTATGTTGACGCCCCAGTACTTCGACAATTTTTAAAGACTACCAGAACTTTCATTACAAATTATTCTCCTCATTACACAATTTGACCCTCCAATAAGACAACCTTAACATACTTTATGTAAAGTTTATTTTACATTATGGAAATTGTTTTTTACCTTAGCTTAAATTTTAAAATCATCCATTATGCTGACTAAATTTCTTTTACCAAACCGACTAAAAGCTGTGGGATGGATAATTGCTATACCAGCTTTTATATTAATGATATTGAATTTGCAATTTGGCTTTACTTTCCCTTTTCTTGATTATGAAGTAAAAGGTTTGAAAAACATTTCATTTGACAATGGTTTTTTATTCAATATTCAGTACAACAATTTCACTGACGAATTCGGAGGCGTATTATTAATAATTGGGCTATTATTAATTACTTTCTCAAAAGAAAAAGATGAAGATGAAATGATTTCGAAATTAAGATTAGAATCGCTTTTGTGGGCAGTCTTTATTAATTCAGTTTTAATTATTTTATCCATTATCCTTTTTTACAGTGAACTCTTTTTAAAAATAATGGCTTATAATATTTGTACAACGCTTATTCTTTTTATCATCAGGTTCAACCTGACAATATACTTTGAAAGAAAGAAAATAAACAAGGATAATCTATGAAAAATACAATTCGTGTAGAACGGGCTATTCTTAATATTACACAAGCTGATTTAGCAGAAAAAGTAAAAGTTTCAAGGCAAACGATTAATGCTATTGAAAGCAACAAGTATGTACCTTCTACGGTTTTATCATTGAAAATTTCAAGAGTTTTTCAAAAAAACTTAGAAGATATTTTCATTCTTGAAGATACTGATTAAAAAAAGCCTTTCGAAAAATCGAAAGGCTGAAGTCCATAAATCAATTTGCAGATATATAGACATTCTTATTGTTAAACAAATTAAATTTAAAAAATGACAACAAAAAATTCAAAATTATTGGGAAGTATAATTTTCCCTGGTATGATTACAGTCCTCGTAGCCGTCATGCTCCTCTTTTCCTGCAAGAAAGGCTCCGTTGAGACTGCATCCGTAAAAAATGACATGGTAGAAGCAGCGAAGGTATTGGACGGCACAGTACTTTCAGGACATGTAACAACAGAAAGCAATGAAAATGAAATTGCTTTAAATTACAATAATGGAAATAAATTTATCCTTATCGAGAAGATACAAGGAACTGAACCCATCAGTATTAATAGCATACAGTCAGCCGAGGTAATTACTTCAAAATATGGTGTTATTCTTAAAGACTTAAGCAATAATAAAATATTTCTTTTGACAAATAATGATTCAGAAAGTATAAAAATGTTTGAAGAAGTCAAATCCCTCTTTGGTAAGAACTTACAAAGTGCAACAGTATTTGGAGTTACTATTGTAAATGCTGAAAAGATATAATTAAAATAGCTGCAAATTGACAATCCCTAATCGGTTTAAGCGGTTAGGGTTTTTGTTGTTCATTAGCTTACTTATTTGACAAAGAAACACAAGCGGCTAACAGGCGGGTTTGGCAATATGGCGGGCCGACGAATATATTCTCAGCTTTTTGTTCGCTATTGGGCTTCAGTTCCAGCCGACGGAATACTAATGAGCAGCAGAATTAACAATGAACTTTCGCACTCTGGCGCAGGTCTCTGACCTGTTGACTATTTGTTATTCTTCTCTATACTGATTCATTTTTTTCTCTTACTAACTTCCCTTCAATCCCAATATCTTTTTACTTTTTTATTGCCGTTTAATCCTTTGAATACAAAATTATATTCACTGATATTAAAGACACATATCTGATCGCTTCATCTGTTGTTGATTGAATGGACTTGCTGATTTTGGCACGATTAAATTGAATAATCTGTGGGGCTTAAAAAGTTTAATAGCTTTTTAGGTACGCTGAGCTAAGGTCAGAAACCTGCGCCGGATTTGTTATAAACAGAGTTCTTTAACCCCGAACTTAAAATGTTTGATACCAGGTTTTTTTTGTTAGGAGATAATTAATTGGTTTTATATATTTATGTGTTACGGAGAAGCCACAGGAAAACTGTATTAATAATTATTTTTTAAAACAGTTTAATATGAAAAAGAACTTTTTCCCAATCAGCTTTTTTTTATTGCTGCTTTGTTTAAGCTCATGCGATAACAGCAAAACCGGCACCACAACACAAAATCAAACCCAGGCCCTTCCTGGTGAAGCCCACACTATTCCTGAAGTGAAGGCTGTTTTCATTAATGGTGACAGCATTCATTATATTGACATAGGAAAAGGTGATCCGGTGGTATTTGTTCACGGCGCAGTGGGAGATTACCGCACCTGGGGAGCACAGATGGATGTCTTTGCCAAAAACCACCGGGTAATTGCTTACAGCCGTCGCTTTGCTTATCCTAACAAGCAAGTGATAAATGACTCGGCAGATTTAACGGTTATCTCTCACACCAAAGACCTTGCTGAATTTTTAAAAGCTTTGAACTTAGGGGCGGTACATTTAGTAGGGCATTCTTTCGGCGCCAGTACAGCTTTGCTTGCTACTATAGATCATCCTGAATTGGTACGCAGCCTTACACTTGGCGAGCCATTTTTTCCATCGCTGATGCAAAATGTTCGGGGTGGTGATACAATCCTGAATAATTTTTTTACAAATGCTTTCGGGCCTGTAATTGAGGCATTTAAGAATAACGATAATGAAAAAGCGGCGAAGGCATTAATTACCGGCGTGATGGGTGATAGCCTATATTACGACAGGCTTCCTCAAAAGGATCGTGAAAATATGATGGTTAATACGCCGGAACTAAGAGGTGTGGTTTCCAGTAAAAATATTTTCCCGCCGGTTAGCTGTGATGATCTCAAAAAAATAAAAGTACCTGTATTATTGTTGAAGGGCGATAAATCACCTATAGTGTTTTCTTTAATGATAAATGAAATGAATAATTGTTTAGGCAATAAGGAAGTAGCCACGCTTACAAACACTACGCATGGCCTGGAATATGAAAATCCATCTGAATTCAATAAAGTGGTACTTGGCTTTTTAGATAAACATTGATAGAAAAGTAACGCGGTAATTTAGATGATGTGTTTACAATATTGCCAACGAAGCACTCACTAAATATAAAAATGTCCACACCAAATAAACAGATTAGTAATTGAAATCATCACCAAAAAAATAGTTACTTCCAACTACTCTTTCACCCAATAATCTAAAACAGTAATACTATCAGGTGCAGGTTTTAGCATACCTACAAAAGCTTTGTGTGCAGGATGAACAATATACGCATCCCTGTCGGCCTCGCTGCTAAAGGTTACAAGGAAACAATGTGTCAGCCCTTTGTTCAAACCTTCGGGGCTGTTGTTTGTGCCATATTCAAATGATTTGATCAAATCAATTTTAGAAGGCAATCCTTTAAAGACTGTTACGATTGTATTGATGGCAGTTGTATCAGTGCCTGCCTTCCAGCCAAACATTACAACATGCCGGAGCAGTTGTGATGTGGTATGTTGTTGTGCATTTAACACAGTATGCAAAGTGAGTAACGAAAAAATAAGCACAAAGATCTTCTTCATAAAAATAATTTGGATAAATGTAGCGATTGTTGTTAGCAGTTAAATTGGTGTTTTAATTTTTCAAAATAAAATACCGCAACAGCATACCCGGCCTGCATTTTAATCATCGCCTTGAATTATATTACATCCTTTCCTCAACTATATAATACACTCCGATGAAAATTTTTCTTACTACACTGTCTCTCTTACTATTCTATTGTGC
>JANLXV010000568.1:0-2994 GCA_031365305.1 Chitinophagaceae bacterium | reverse complement strand
ACTTTACTGGAAGAAGGTATTGGCGATACCATTCGTGTGTCACTAACCGAAGAACCTGAATTTGAAATCCCCGTTTGTAAAAATATTTTAAAACGTTATTCAGCAAATGAAGCTGATACAAAATCTCCTGCCTATAAAGATTTACAATGGGATCAGCCAGTAAAACTATCTCATGATTTTGTTGTAAGAAGAACGTTTGAGGTAAGCAATATCGGCGGTCCGCATGTACCTGTTATAATTGCTGATCTTAGTAAGCTTGATTTCATTAGCCGGGAAACTCTGGTTGATATAGGCTACTCTTATCAACCGGAAACAGACAAATGGAAGATAGGTGACATGGCTGCTGATTACATTTTTACAGGTGATAAAATTTTGGATTTTGCATTACCCGGAACATTAAAGGTTATTGTATATTATGAAACCTGGTTAAAGGCCACTGATAAAGAAAAGTATGTGCCCATAATTGATGGAGAACAATACATAGGAGCGCCAATTGAAAAATCAACAGGATTGAATTTTCTAATGATAGATTGCTTTTCTGAAGGGTATCCTGCTTTCGACCTTGAGAAGATGTTGGATACGTGTAAAGCAGATGCAACAGTGGTAATTTGTTTAAGCTCTACCAATAGGAATGCAGTAGAAAGTATAAGGAAAATGTTTTTTGAGTTGTCATCAAAACAAGTTGAAAATCCTGTGATCCTTATCTGCGACAGCAATCATCCTTCAACAGACGAAAGTCTTATACATTACGCCATTGAGGCCGGTGCACTCCTTGTTGATGGTTTTGGAAATGGTATTTGTTTAGGACATCATTTTGGTGATAAAAATGTTGCACCAAATCTTTTATTTCTAAATACAGTAGCTTTTGGTGTATTGCAGGCAACCAGGTCAAGAATTTCAAAAACAGAATACATCAGTTGCCCAAGCTGCGGCAGAACCTTGTTTGATCTGCAGGAAACTACTGCAAAAATCAGGGCAGTAACAAATCATTTAAAAGGTCTCAAAATCGCTATCATGGGGTGTATCGTAAATGGCCCTGGTGAAATGGCTGATGCCGATTTTGGCTATGTCGGTAGCGGTCCCGGGAAGGTTACTTTGTATAAAGGCAAAGAGGTGATAAAGCGGTCGGTGCCTGAAAACATTGCTGTTGCTGAACTTGTCACACTGCTTAAGGAAAACGATGCGTGGGTGGAAGCTGAGTAAAAAAGGTAAAAATTTCAAAATTAAAAAATCGAAAGAAAGGTATCTGCTCTGCAATCCTGAAGTCTTTATACGGTTAAGTAAAAATTTAAAAGTTAAAAGAATGCCTGCTTGTTTTTCTGAAATCTTGATACTCTTACTTTTCGTCTTGCTCATTTTTTTACTTTTTACTTCAAGTTTAATTCCGTTTAACCTAACTTTTTATCGCCCACGTTTTCTACTTTTTACTTTTTACTTTTTACTTTTGACTTAATATGCAAACAGACTTTTTAGTGATCGGCTCTGGCATCGCAGGCCTTACCTATGCTTTGAAAACAGCGCAAGATTGTCCTGATAAAACCATAACCATCTTAACAAAAGCTGTAAGCGATGAAACGAATACCAAATATGCACAAGGCGGTGTTGCCGGTGTAATGGATTTTGATAATGACAGTTTTGAGAAACATATTGAAGATACTTTGATTGCAGGTGATGGTTTATGTAACCAGGCAGTTGTTGAAATTGTGGTAAAGGAAGGTGTAGATAGAATCAATGAGATCATTGCATGGGGAGCACATTTCGATAAGGACCAGGGCGGGGATTATGCCCTGGGAAAAGAAGGTGGTCACAGTGAGTTCAGGATACTGCATCATAAAGATGTAACCGGTAAAGAAATGGAGCGAACCTTGCTTGCCGCCATTGCTAAAAAGCCGAACATCAAACTGGTGAGCCACTGTTTTGTGGTTGATATTATAACACAGCACCATCTTGGTTTCCTCGTAACAAAAGCCACACCTGATATAGAATGTTTTGGCGTGTATGTCATAAACTTTCAAACTAAAAAAATTGAAAAGATATTAAGCAAGATCACTCTGCTTGCTACAGGTGGAAATGGCCAGGCCTACAGAACAACAACAAACCCTGTAATAGCCACAGGTGACGGCGTTGCAATGATGTACCGGGCCAAAGGCAGGATTGAAAATATGGAGTTCATTCAATTTCACCCTACTGCATTATATGAAGCCGGCGTTGCCGGCCAATCATTTTTAATAACAGAAGCTGTACGAGGCGATGGTGGCATTTTAAGAAATACAAAAGGCGAAGCTTTTATGGAACGGTATGATGAGCGAAAAGATCTGGCACCGAGAGATATTGTTGCAAGAGCTATTGATAGTGAAATGAAGATTAATGGTACAGATCATGTATACTTAGATTGCCGCCACATGGATGCTGAAAAATTCATTCATCACTTTCCGAACATTTATGAAAAATGCAAATCAATAGGTATTGATATTGCCAAACAAATGATACCCGTTTCACCGGCAGCACACTACAGTTGTGGCGGTATTAAAACGGATGAATGGGGCCGCACATCTATAAATAATTTATATGCCTGCGGCGAATGTGCCAGTACAGGTTTACATGGGGCAAACAGGCTTGCAAGCAATTCGCTTTTAGAAGCCATGGTATTTGCACATCGTTGTTATATTGATACAGTTGCTAAGATCACTTCTCTTAGCTATAATGAAGATATTCCTGACTGGAAAGCAAAAGGCACAACAGACCCGAAAGAGATGATTTTAATTACGCAAAGCCTGAAAGAACTACAGTTATTGATGAGTGATTATGTGGGTATAGTGAGATCAAATGTGCGTTTGGAAAGAGCCATGAAACGGCTTGACCTGTTGCACGAAGAGACTGAAGCATTATACCAAACCACTAATATTTCACCTCAATTATGTGAGGTAAGAAACCTGATAACTGTTGGATATCTTATTGTAAAAGGTGCAGAACTAAGGCATGAAAGCCGCGGCT
>JANLXV010000554.1:0-4769 GCA_031365305.1 Chitinophagaceae bacterium | reverse complement strand
CATTATTTTACTTGATATTAATATGCCGGAGATGGATGGCTATGAAAGTTGCTTATGGCTTAAAAATAATTACCCTGATATAAAAGTTTTAGCGCTTTCAATGTACGACAATGAGAATTCAATAATAAGAATGTTTAAGGCCGGTGCTAAAGGTTATATTTTAAAAGACTGTGACCCGGCAGAGCTAAAAGCTGCACTGGCACATGTTATTGCCAAAGGCTTTTATTATTCTGAAATGGTTACGGGCAAACTCATACACTCCATAAATGAATTAGATGATAAAGAAGGCCTGGTAAAAAACATGATTACATTAAAAGAGAATGAAATAGCTTTTTTAAAACTGGTTTGTACAGAACTCACCTATAAGGAAATTGCCGACAAAATGTTTAAAAGCCCCAGGACTATTGACAATTATCGTGATGATCTTTTTGAAAAACTACATGTAAAAACCCGTGTTGGTCTTGTGATGTATGCCATAAAAAACGGGATCATTACTTTGTAACACTACCTTTAACACAATAACTGCCATCAAAATCCTATAGTCATTTAAATAATATTTCAGGTTTTGCAACGAAGGGATATTTTTACGGGTCATTTAAAATATGGTTTTAAAATTTGTTTCCCTTTTAGTTTGTACGCTTATCGTAAACCTGTTGCTACATGCACAAGTATGCACAACACCGGGTCAAAGGCCATCTACGGCATTCCCAGTATGTGGCACCTCTACTTTTTCGCAAAGCACAGTACCATATTGTGGCGGCACCCCTATACCGGGGCCATGCAGCAGCGATCCACTTACGGATATCAATCCTTTCTGGTATAAATTCACCTGCTTTACCGCAGGTACTTTGGGATTTTTAATAACGCCGAACGACCTTGCAGATGATTATGACTGGCAGTTGTTTGACATTACCGGCCATAAGGCTGATGAAGTATTTACAAATGCATCTTTGTTTGTCGCCTGCAATTGGTCAGGTAATGCGGGTACAACCGGCGCTTCCGCCTCGGGCTCATCTTTACGCAATTGCGCAGGTTATGCTTACCCAACTTTTAGCGCTATGCCCTCTTTACAACAAGGCCACAATTATATTTTACTCATCAGCCATTTTACCGTTTTTACACCTTCTCAAAATGGCTATAAATTATCTTTTGGCGGTGGTACAGCCAATATTACTGATCCACTTTTGCCTAAAGTATCCAGTGCAAAATCTACCTGCGATGCAACAGAGGTTATTGTGAAATTTAATAAGAAATTAAAATGCAATAGTCTTGCAGCCGACGGCAGTGATTTTACAATTTCACCGGCAGTTGCACCCATTACCGGCGCAAGGGGAGCTGGCTGCAGCAGCGGCTTCGACATGGATTCTATCACGCTCACCTTAGGCAGCCCACTGCCACCTGGTAATTACATCATCACTATAAAAAGCGGCAAAGACGCCAACACATTATTAGATGCCTGCGACAGGGAAATTCCTGCCGGAGATAATGTACCGTTAACCATCCTTCCTTTGTTGCCAACACCAATGGATAGCTTAACCGGGGTTGGTTGCGCACCGCAAATATTGCAACTGGTTTTTAAGAAAAATATTCGTTGTAATTCTATTGCAGCAAACGGCAGTGATTTTATTGTGACAGGCTCTACACCAGTTAACGTGATAAGCGCCCAAGGCATTTGTACCAATGGTTTGAGTGATGTGATTAATGTTACTTTGTCGGCACCTATTGCAACACAAGGCAACTATACCATCACACTTGTACAGGGCAGTGATGGCAATACGATAGTTGATGAATGTGCGCAGGAAACGCCGGCGGGATCAGCTTTAAACTTTTCAACAAAAGACACGGTGTCTGCTGCTTTTACTTATAACATTGTCAAAGGCTGTAAAACTGATATCGTTAGTTTTTTTCATGATGGCCGCAATGGCGTTGATCAATGGTTATGGAATCTGGATGATCAGGGTTTAAGTACCCAACAAAACCCGGTGGCTAATTATACTGTTTATGGTTCAAAGCAAATTATGTTAGCGGTATCTAACGGTACATGCAGTGATACGGTTACAAATACTGTTTTATTGGATAATACTTTGAAGGCTGCCTTTGAAACCAATAATTTATTATGCCCGGAAGATGCTGCAACGTTTATCAATAATAGTATAGGAGATATCACCAATTATTTTTGGGATTTTGGCAATGGCAGTACCAGCATTTCCGAAACGCCTGCACCATTACATTACCCGGTGTTGAGTCTTGAAAAAAAATACCCTGTACGGCTTATCGTAAAAAATAATGACGGTTGTTTTGACACTACTATTAATATTATAGATGTTTTAAAGAGCTGCTACATTGCTGTACCAAATGCCTTTACACCTAATGGCGATGGCCTGAATGATTACCTCTACCCAACAAATGCTTACAAAGCTGATAACCTGAAATTCAGTGTGTATAACCGTTTAGGCCAATTGGTGTTTTATACCACTAACTGGACTATCAAATGGGATGGTACATTTAAGAGTCTGCCACAGGATTCTGGTGTATTTGTATGGCTATTGACTTATACCAATCGTGATACCGGCAAAAACATCTTTCAAAAAGGAAGTACTGTTTTAATACGATAAGAGGTAGACGATAGCATGGCTATAGCTTGGGTATATTGATGATTTACTTTTCCCCTGTAGCTTGTAATTCCTTATCTGTTTTTTTCTTCAGGCCTTCAAACAACCAAATGGTAAGAATAAGCCAGGCAAAACCAATGCAAAAGCCTGCCACAACATCACTCGGGTAATGTACCCGCAAATACACACGGCTAAAGCCTATTAAAATAGAAAAGAGAATTAGCACGGTACCAGTTAAGTATTTGTAAATTTTGGGGATATTGGTTTTCCACACCAGGTACGCCAGCAGGCCGTAAAAGATAAATGCTGAAGTAGCATGGCCGCTGGGGAAACTAAAGTTTTCTATTTTATCAATTAGCGGATTTGGTGGACGCAAACGATGAAAAGACAATTTCATAAAATAGTTGACGATAAAGCCGCCAAAGCCAATGCAGGCAATCTCAATAACTCTTTTCCAGTTTTTATTAAGAAGATAAAAAAGTATTAAAGCGCCATAAGCTATTTGCAAAAATGTAGCAGAAGCGCAATAGGTGACGCCCTTCATAAAGCCCGTAAGATTAACGCTGACTACATTTTTTGCAAGAAAACTAAATATGGAATTATCTACAGCCGCCTCATTTTCCAGCAGCACTTCATGAATAATCAAAACAAAAAATAATAAGGCACCGATGAAAAGCGCCAGCAACACGATAAGGCGTACAGGTAATTTCCCAAAATATTTTTTTATGAATGTGTTGCTGCTTTGCATAACTAAAGGTGTCTAAATATCATACCTATTTTTCTTGCGTGAGCAAAGATTATTTTTTAAAATAATTTTAAATGGATAAAGCTATTTACTAATGTGAATTAATAAGCAGAGCAGGGGGATACTGAAAACGTAATGGTATTTTTTTACAGGCCGGGCTATACACAATTAATTAAAATACCTACCCGACATTTTTTAATTCACTCCACCGGGACGTATACCTGGCGGAACGCAGTTCCTGTCGCATTTTCCAGTCACGCTTTAACCCGGAAGCTGCAAACTTTACAGCATCATCTCTCATGCTAAAATTTAAATTATCTAAAGTATTCATGAGGTAGCGTTTTTTTTTATCAGCAGGCGGAACAAACAAATTACTTTGTATTGAGGTATCAGGCACAAGGCCACTTAACAGCACCCCGGCCTTTTTATATTCGCTGCCCTGTTCAAAAATTTTGCCGGTCATTTGTAAGGCTGATGTAATAAGTTCGCTGGTGTCGGAAGTAGGAGAGGAGAGAATATGCTGTGCATGAATGGTTGCGCCATGACTGAAGTTTACAGAATGGCTTTCTTCTTTTCTCACAATAAAAATACTGATCAGCGAAGCTGCACAATGTTGTCGTCGCAATTTTTCCGCAGCACGTGACGTATAGGTTGCAATGGCTTCTTTAATATCTGTTAGCTCTGTTGCATTAATACCAAACATTCGGGTAGTTGTAATCATCTTTTTACTTTTAAGCGGCTCTTCCATAGTTATACATGGTATGCCGTTTAATTCCCGTATAAGTCTTATGCCCACAACACCACCTAAATGTTTTCGCGCCCATTCTTCAGGCATCGTACTTAAATCCCATGCAGTTTCAATACCCCAATTAATAAGCTTTTCAACATAAGCCCGCCCAACGCCCCATATATCGCTAACCGGTGTTTTTTTTAATACATACCTAATATCATCCTGGTTAGATAACGTAGTAACACAGTTACTGGCTGCTTTATTTTTTTTGGCAAGATGATTAGCGATCTTGGCCAGTGTTTTTGTTGGCGCCACACCAACAGACACCGAAATGCCTGTCCACTGTTCTACCGTTTTTCTCAAGTGCAAGGCATACTCCGCAAGATGTGAAGGGTTGATCATGCTTATATCTAAAAAGGCTTCATCTACCGAATACACTTCTACTTTTTCTTCACCTACTAGTGCTCTCAATGTTTCCATTACCCTGTAGCTCATATCGCCATATAAATTATAATTAGATGAAAACGTTGCCACATCATGCTTTTCAATTAAAGGCTTTGCCAAAAAATAAGGGCCTGCCATACCAACTCCAAGGTCCTTGGCTTCATCACTTCTGGAGATGATGCAGCCATCATTATTACTCAGCACAACTACCGGCTTCTTCAGCAGCTCAGGGCGGAAG
>JANLXV010000669.1:0-2871 GCA_031365305.1 Chitinophagaceae bacterium | reverse complement strand
TTATTTGCGAAGTCCTAACTTTTCGATAAGTGAGCGATAACCCGTAAGGTTGTGCTTACTCATATATGTTAGTAACCTTTTACGCTTACCAACCATTTGCATTAATCCTCTTTGTGTAGAGAAATCTTTTTTGTTTCCTCTTAAATGATCAGAAATGTGATTGATCTTTTCTGTTAACATTGCAACCTGCGCTTCGATAGAACCGGTATTTGTAGCACTTTGCCCAAAGTCTGCAAAAATTGTCGCTTTTTTTTCGGTAGTTAAATAAGACATTCGTAAGTAATTTGTTTTCTGTTTTTTTATCAGTTGGCGAAGGTAGTAAAATAATTTTAAAATTTACCTGCTAACGTTATGTGAATCTCTTCCATAAACAGAAAGCCTTAACCCTACCTAATCGCCTGATCTTAATTACCAATATCTTTCATAATTATGCACTAAATTCTCCGGGTGGTTAATATTAAAAAAAACTTCGCTATTGCAGGCTGTGGTAGTATTTCAGCACGTCATGCGGAAAATATTATCAAGAACGGCCTTTTAAAAGCGGTTTGCGATATTGATTTTTCGAGAGCACAAAAGCTGTCAAAAATTTATGGCGGTACGGCATACCCGGATTATGAAGAAATGCTGCAATCTGAAAAAGAATTAGCTGTGATTAGTATCTGTACCCCGAATGGCTTACATGCAGCGCAATCCATAGCGGCACTCGAAAATAAAATGAACGTATTGTGTGAAAAGCCGCTCTGCTTAACCGAAGTCAGTGGCAAAAAAATGATCGAAGCAGCGGAAACCAATAACAAACAATTATTCATTGTTAAACAGAATCGGTTTAATACGTCTGTTCTGGATGTAAAGCAATTACTACAGGAAAAAGCATTGGGGAAAATTTACAGTTTCCAGGTAAATGGGTTTTGGAACAGGCCGGCGGCATATTATTCGGGTCTATGGCGTGGAACTAAAGAACTCGATGGCGGAATATTATTTACACAATTCAGTCATTTTATTGATTTGCTATATTGGTTGCTTGGTGATGTTATACAGGTTAAGGCAAACATTTTTAATTATAATCATCCTTCAATAGATATTGAGGATACAATATCCGCCTTGCTTGTTTTACAAAACGGCGTATCAGGAACTTTGCACTTTACAAACAATGCCTATCAAAAAAATATGGAGGGTTCTTTTACCATATTTGGTGAGAAAGGCACAGTGAAAATTGGTGGTGAATATTTAAATACTATTGAGTATGCAAACATTGAGGGTAAGACAGTTTTAAATAAACCTATTAAAGATGTTGCCAATGATTATGGCTTTTATAAAGGCAGCATGAGCAATCATGATAAAGTATATGCTGAATTATTTAAAGCATTGAATAATGAGCCACACCAATTGCCCGACATACATGACGCAGTAAAAACTGTAGAAATCATAGAAAAGATTTATGCCGCTGCTGCAAAGCCTTAATTGAGATAGATGAGAATTTATTTTAATGTAACTAATGATTTAAATTTTGATCAGCGTATGATCAGGATCTGTACCTCATTGGCTCAACATGGTTACGTAGTCATTTTAGTTGGGCGGAAAAAGAAAAATTCTGCTGCTATGTCTCAGCAATTATTCTCACAAAAAAGATTGTTTTGTTTTTTTGAGAAGGGCAAATGGTTTTATGTAGAATATAATTTAAGGCTATTCTTCTTTTTATTATTCAGAAAAATGGACGCCATTTGTGCAATAGATCTCGATACAATTCTCCCGTGTTATTTTGTTTCGGTTATAAAAAATAAGAAAAGAATATATGATGCGCATGAGCTGTTTTGTGAGATGAAAGAAATTGTTTCGAGGCCTTCGATCTATAAGATATGGAAAAAGATAGAAGCGTTTGCCGTGCCTAAGTTTAAGAAAGGGTATACAGTTAATCAACTGATAGCCGCCGAATTTAAAAAAATGTACAATGTTGATCATGATGTTATCAGGAGCATTACGGTAAAGCACCCTTTAGAAATACCTGATAAAAAGGAGAATTATATTTTATACCAAGGCGCCGTAAATGAAGGTCGTGGCTTTGAGGTGCTTATCCCCGCAATGGCTGATATAGAATGTAAGCTGATCATTTGTGGAGAAGGCAATTTTTTTGGGCAGGCAAAGCAATTAGTGGCGGATCATAACTTATCAAACAAAATAATATTTAAAGGAATGGTTCTGCCAGGTGAGTTAAAACAAATTACTTTGAATGCCTACATAGGCATAACCTTGTTTGAAGATAACGGCCTGAGCAATTATTTATCTCTTGCCAACCGCTTCTTTGATTACATGCATGCCGCCATTCCGCAGGTCTGCACGAATTTTCCTTCATACAAAAACATTAATGATGATCTGCGGGTTGCTGTTTTAATTGATGATCTCAGCATTTCATCTGTTCGCACGGCAATTAATTATTTATTATCAGATAACATTGCCTATAAAGCCATGCAACAGAACTGCATTAAGGCAAGAGAAAAATATAGCTGGCAAAATGAAGAGGTAACATTGCTCAATTTTTACAAAAGCATTTTTGAATAAACATCTACATATTATTTGCCTGGACGTGCCCTACCCTGCGGATTATGGCGGCGTAGTAGATTTGTTTTATAAAATTATTGCGCTACATTCAGAAGGCGTTTTGATTCACTTGCATTGCTTTGAATATGGCAGGGGCCGCCAAAAAGAATTGGAAAAATATTGCATTGAAGTGTACTACTATCCCCGTCAATCAATCTTTCAAAGTTTTTCATTAACGCTGCCGTACATCGTTTTTTCCCGAAGGAATAAAATACTGCTTCAAAATTTATCAAAAGATAATCATCCTGTTTTATTTGAAGGGATACATTGCACTTA
>JANLXV010000631.1:0-2199 GCA_031365305.1 Chitinophagaceae bacterium | reverse complement strand
ATCAAAGTTTCTACCTTTTATAAAACGGCGGACGATAATGGTGTCGCTTTCTGCCTCGCTAAAACCAACCAGGGCAATCACAGATGACGCTTTGCCACAAGGGTATTCGCCGCAGGATGCCATCACCCCGGCTACAATCATTACAACTAGAATTTTACAAAGCGGCAACATGGTTATCAAAATTCATTACCAGAGGCATTATATAAGTCATACCACTCCTGGTTATCAAGATCAATATCAAAAGCGCTTACAATGTTTCGTATCCTTTGTTCGCTTAATGTGCCTATTAATGGTAAGGCGCCAAGCTTTATAAGCCATGCAACGGCTATGGATTCAATATCGGCATTATACTTTACGCCCAGTTCCTGCAATTTTCCGCGAACTTTTACTGCCACAACATCTTCGCCATGCGCTATACGGCCCGCTGCCAAAGGCGCTGAGGCAAGAGGACGCATGTAGCGTTGCTTTATATAATCAATCTGTCCGTTCTCAATGGCTGCAGTATTTAAAAGATTTAATTCGATATGATTGGTGACTATAGGCAAATTCAAATGCGCAGCCAATAGCTGGTGTTGAAACACAGAAAAATTGGCAACACCTATGTTTTTGATTTTGCCGGCTTCTTTTAATTGTCTTAAGGTGTAGGCTGTTTCTTCAAGGTCAGAGATATGATCAAGATGATCTAACAAAAAGATGTCAATGTAATCTGTTTTAAGTCGCGTTAGAGAATGATCAACACTTTTTAAAATATGTTCTCTTGATGTGTTGTAATGTTTGATCTTAATATCAGGTTGGCCGGGGTCAGGGAGTTGTAAGCCGCATTTGGTAAATAATACAATGTCTTCTCTTTTAAAAGATTTACGGCTCATGGCTTCCCCGAATACCGCTTCACATTTATACGAGCCATACACATCTGCATGATCAAAAGTATTTATGCCAACTTCAAGACAAAGATTTACAATCTTCTCCATGGTTTCCGCATTGCCTTCCTTCTCATTCCACCTGTAAAAACCATAAATAGCCGGAGAAACTTTAGGCCCTGAATCGCTTAAATAAATTTTTTCCATGATAGGTTTGTTTAATTTCCATTAAGCAGCAAAATAGTTCACACGTTGTTACTTTGAAAGATGCAATTTATAAAACTTAAAGCAGCCAATTGCAGGTGCACGATTCAATCAGCTCAGCAATCTGTTATTGAGGGTAATGAAAAACTGAATACTGATCCCTTACCCGGTTCGCTTGCTACACCAATTTTTCCACCATGGCGCTGTATAATTTCTGCGGCTATAAATAAACCAATGCCAAAGCCCGGAAAACGTTTTTCGTTTTTACCTTCTACCCGGTAGAACCTTTCAAATATTTTTTCCTGGTCAGTCTTTTTTATACCTATACCAAAATCAGTGACAGACACCATGATATCATTGTTATTAATTACTGCATGCACATCAACCTGCTTTACATCGGGAGAATATTTTACGGCGTTAATTAAAAGATTAGTGATCACCTGCCCTATCCTGTCCCTGTCTGCACAAACCATAGCCTCGCCGGCTTCATTTAAAAAATTAATTTGATGGCCGGCATTTACATGTTTAACCTCGGTAATGATTTCAGCAATAAGCGATGTTATTTTAAAATTTTCTTTATTTAAGGATAAGCTGCCCGATTTAATTTTTGAAACATCAAGTAGTTCAGAAATAAGTTTTGTTGTTTTACTCACCTGTTTATTAACTGTATTTAAGGCATTGTTTAAAAAATGATCTTCTCCCCTGCCATACTTTAATTGCAACAATTGTATGTAGCCTGTTATGGAAGTAATGGGCGTTTTTAGTTCATGACTTACCATGCCTATAAAATAATCTTTCTCATCGGCCTGTTCTTTTATCTCCTGGATATCGGTGCTGGTGCCTACCCACATTTTAATATTGCCGTTAATATCTTTTTGGGGGATGGCCCGGCTCAATTGCCACCTGTAATCACCATCAGCCCGCCTGAAGCGGTGCTCAAAAACAAAATCTTTTCCGGTTGTTATCGCCTGCATCCATAGCCTTATATTTTCATCTCTTTCATCAGGGTGAACAATTTGCAGCCAGCCATTTTTTTCAACTTCCTCAATGCTTAATCCTGAATAATCATATACAGCCTTATTAAAATAATTCAGGTTACCCTCTGCATCGCCTGTCCATACAAATTGCGGCATAG
>JANLXV010000617.1:0-2419 GCA_031365305.1 Chitinophagaceae bacterium | reverse complement strand
GGAAAAAGCCTGTTTATATAATGCAACTGTTTGAGAAATCATGAGTTATTAAAAAATCTGTTGAAAATAATTCAGTAAATGAATTAATTATTTGGGATTATTCAATAGATAAGTGGATAATCAATTAAATTTTAAATATTTAAATTCCATGTAAATTCTACAGCAGGAGCTTTTTATTTATCCATTGTTTGTATATATTTACGTTTTCTAAGCCTTACCTTACTGAAATTGCGTTGTGTATTCCTTCCAAAAATACCTTCTCAGTTCATATAGACATATTGCGTTTCCAATATCTTGTTGAAGTACATTAACTGAAAACAAGTAAACAACAAGTATTGTGAAAAAATTTTATCTCTCATTAAACAAACGTATTTATTCTATTCTTTTTAGAAATTTTATTGCTATTACAGCAATGCTTAGCAGTGTATTTTTTGCCGATGCACAAAACTGCTCGCCAATTAGTTCATTTGACTGTCCTTCCATTGTAAAATCTTTGCCGTTTTCTCTCACGTTTTCAGCAAGTGAAGGAGGATTACAAGACAAACAAGGCTTAGGAACCGGCTTTACAATGGTTACAAGTCCTTCAGCCCCTTTAACTATACCAACTTTTTCGGGAGTACCTGGGTATGAGCCTTCAAAATTATCTGTAGAAAGTGACAAATTATTAATTACCACTACAGCAGGTCTTAGTTTTTTAAATCCTGCTCAAAGTGCTTCTACCAATTCGCAGGTTAATGCTTTAGGTGCAGGTATTAAAATACTTAATAAAACTATAATAGAAACTACAATAAATCAGCCTGCAGCGGGTTCTGGCTTGTCAGAGCAAGCCGGGCTTTATTTTGGACTTGATGAAGACAACTATATAAAGCTTGATATAATTTCAGGAGGTGCAGGTAAAAGCCAGATTGAATTGCTGAAAGAAGTTGGAGCTCTTTCCAAAACTACCGACGATGTAAAAAGCGCAAAATTGTCTTTAAGCACAAGTATTTTAAAGCTTAAACTTATTATTGACCCGGTAGCAGATTCGGCAACAGCATTTTATACCATTAATAATGGCGCTGAAGTAACATTGGCCAAAATGGCGATTCCCCCATCCTTTTCAGATGGACAAGTGCTTTCTGATGGCGTAACAAGTGGCGTCTCTTTTGCCGGAATTTATGCCTCTAATAGAAAATCGACCACTTCATTAGTATTTTCTTTTGAGGATTTTAACATATCAGAAATACAACCCGCACCGGTTCCAAATGATTTATCCTTTTCTCCTGCTGTCTTAAATTATACTGTTGTTGAAAGTGGTACTGTGGCAGACCAATATTCAACACTTTCAGTAAACCAGGGAAGCCCGGTTGTAGACTTTTCACAAACTACGCCTGCCGCCTGGTTAATACTACCAACGCCTGCAATTGCAACGCCATTAGCTTTTGGAATTAACACTTCTGGCCTAACTGCCGGTAACTATACTACTACAGTTTCTGCAAATGCTACAGATTACCCTAATACAACTTTAACCATAAACCTCCAGATTACAACACCTTCGAGTTCAAAATCAATATTATTTACCCAATCTTCTCAAACAGCAGAAGTTGAGCAGGGTAGCTCTCAAACTCTATTGGAATATATTTCAACATCAGATAATTATCCGGCCAGTGCACAGCTTACTGCTACTGAAGCAGGCGGGAACGTTCCAACCTGGCTGAATGTTAATGGCAATTTATTAAATGGCATTAGTTATACAACCGGCTCTGAGATCTCTTTCAATTTTGATGCAACCAATCTTTCTATTGGTCAATACACAGCAACCGTAAATGCTACTTCTCCCGGGTACTCAAATGGGGTGCTCATAATTACTCTAAACGTAAAAGCGGCAGCAGCAGGGGCATTAACTACCGCGAATATCAATTTCCAGGATTCTATTACAGTTCCGCCGGCAGGGTATCTGAAAGATTTTGGCCAGGCCTTCGGACCACGAACTTTGGCTAACCAGGGAAGCGGATATACTTATGGCTGGCTGAAAACCGACAAAACTCTATTAGATCTTTCAAAAAACGGAAGAAAAAGAACTTCACCTTCTGATTTGCGCCTCGCTACGTTAATGCACATGCAGGCAGATGACATTGCTAATTTTACAGGTACTAAAATTGAGGGTATTTGGGAAATCCAAGTTGAAAACGGCAATTATGATATTAAAGTAGCAGTTGGTGATAATACGGCTATAGATAGCAAACATGCTGTAAATATTGAAGGTGTTACCGCCATTAGCGGCTTCATTCCTAATGCAACAATAAAATTCGATTCGGCAACTGTAACTGTAACTGTGGCTGATGGCTATTTAACTGTAGATGCTACAGGTGGTACTAATACTAAAATCAACTTTATAAATATTGCACCATCTACCGGTAAAAGGCCTTCAGTAGTTTTA
>JANLXV010000616.1:0-2259 GCA_031365305.1 Chitinophagaceae bacterium | reverse complement strand
AAAAACCCAACCGGCTTACCATGTGTAGTACCCCCTACAAGACGAACATCCATGTAAGGCTTCAGGTTATTAATAAGCAATTCACTTGCAGAAGCCGTAGCATGGCTAACAATAAATATTATTCTCGGCAGGTTTAAATTGCCAATTTTATTAAATCTTGTTGTTTCGTTGTATTGCGCCAGGTTAGCATTGAACACCTGCTTCATCATTATGTCACCATCTGCTGCAGCAGGTGCAAGATAGTTTGCCATTCTTTCCTGCACAGATACGTAACCACCACCGTTGTATCTTAAATCAACAATCACATCATTAACATTAGATGTGCTGAATCTTGAAAACACACGTTGCAGATCAGTTTTGATCTGGTTAGTATCGCCGATAAAAGAATTAAACACCAGGTAACCCACTTTCTTTCCGCCAACACTATAAACAGAATCTAAATGAACAGGTTTTGAATTGTACGATGTTGCAGTTAAAGGAACATCAACTGTACTGCCATCTGGCTTTTGAAAAGTAAAAGTTGTACTGGTGCTATTAAAAATCTTATCTATCACGAAGTTAACATTTGCATAAGCCACATTAGGCGAGCCATCAAGCTTCGTTACCTTCCAACCTCTTTTAACGCCTGCCTGCCCTGCAGGAGATGCGGGCTCAACAAACTTTACTCTTAAATCAGATGTGGTAAGGTAAAATACGCCAACACCAAAATCTCCCGAAACACCTGAGCTTACATTATCCCAATCGGCTTTGGTTGCAGCAAAGCTAAACCTGTCTACAGGTGTTGTAAAACCTGGCTCATTGCTATATTGACGGATAGCTTCCATTATAGCATTCGGGTCAGCATAACTTCTTCCATTAAAGCTGGAAGGAATTTGAGTATACCATAGGTAGGCTTCCCGGGAAAATAATACTGCTGTGTCTTTTACTTTATCTGAAGCAGAAACCACAGGGGTTGTGTCAACCGGGGGCGTAACAACATCAGGGGTTTTTTTACAGGCAGTAAAACTTCCAATACCGGCTATTACAAGAAGGGCAAAAAATTTGGTACGAATGTGCATAAATACTGGGGTATTTGAGTTGAATTATTATTTACGTAAAATTATCAATAAGGTTGTGAAAGAATTTGATTTTGAATCTTTGTTAACTAAAATTGATTTGGATAATGATCTGGTATTAAAATTACTTAATATGGCTAAGAAAATAAGTGCCGGTATATTATTATTTAGGATTAACGCTGAAACACTTCAAGTATTATTGGTGCATCCCGGCGGCCCTTTCTGGAAAAATAAAGATGAAGGGGCATGGAGTATACCTAAAGGCGAAGCAGCGGCGGAAGAAGATCTTTTAGATGTTGCTAAAAAAGAATTCTTTGAAGAAACAGGTGCAAAAGTTAACGGCAACTTTATACCTCTTGATCCTGTGATGCTAAAAAGCGGAAAAACTATTTTTGCCTGGGTATTAAAAGGTGATCTGGATGTATCAACTATTATTTCAAATACATTTGAAATGACTTGGCCCCCAAAGTCAGGAAGAATGGCTGAGTTCCCTGAGATTGACCGGGCTGAATGGTTTAATATGAGTGAAGCTAAACTTAAACTAAATCCTGCTCAGGTAAACTTTGTGATTCAATTGCAAACCATTCTTGCTGAATTACCCCCGTCCTAATTTCTTCAAATAATTAACGTGAGAAACTATGGCGTGGCGCATCTTAGGATAAACCTGGTATGGGATATTATACTCGATACAGGTGTTCTTGATAATTTTGCTGATAGCAGGATAATGCACATGCGAAATTTTTGGAAAAAGATGATGTTCAATCTGGAAATTCAAGCCACCAACCAACCAACTGATCAACCTGTTATGTGTGGCAAAATTTGCGGTGGTTTTTACCTGGTGAATAGCCCACTCATTCTCAATCTTACCGGTAATTTCTGAAGGAAGTGGAAACTCCGTGTGTTCTACTGTATGCGCTAACTGGAAAACAATGCTAATGATAAAACCCGTCGTCATGCTTACTATAAGGAAACCAACTAACCATGGTAAGAAACCAAGGAGATATATTGGCAGAATTACTACCATAAATGTATAGATGATCTTAGCTGCCCAAAAGGCAATATGTTCTCTTGTGGTCATCTTACGCAAAGGCACATTACCTATCCGCTTTTTAAAATATTTTTTATAGTCAGTAACAAATATCCAAACGATATGCAGCAACGTATATAAACCCCAGAAATAAATATGCTGAAACCGGTGATACTT
>JANLXV010000582.1:0-4557 GCA_031365305.1 Chitinophagaceae bacterium | reverse complement strand
GAAAAGCATCATCTAAAATAATAACACTGGTCTCCGGCCTGTCATGTAATAATTGCGGTATACCTACTACTCTTTCTTCGGCAACAGCAACGGCTACACCAGGAAATTTTGAATGAAACTGCATTGGCTCATCGCCAATATCTAATGCAGTGGTAAGATCGCCTGCAATTGCAAAGCCTTTTGTTCTGCGTTTGTAACCACGGCTTAATGTGGCAACCTTATACTTATCTTTTAAGAGCCTGATTATAAACTCTACCATAGGCGTTTTGCCCGTTCCGCCTACAGCAAGGTTTCCCACACATATCACAGGAAAGTTAAAAGAGACAGACTTCAAAATATTTTTATCATATAGCCAGTTTCTGAAACTGATGATTAAACCATATAAAAATGAAAGTGGCAATAAAATATAGCGAAAGCGTTTTACCATCAATGCAATTTTATAAAGATTAAAACTGGTATAGCCTTTCAGGCGTTACACAATAATTTAAGGGTATGTCATGTTCATTGATATTGCTGATTTCTTCTTCAGCTTCAAAATGGCTCAACCCGATTTTAATAACATCAGGGCGGCAGCCGGCAAAAAATTTATCATAAAAGCCTTTACCATAGCCAACCCTGAAACCTTTTTTATCAAAGGCCAGGAGCGGCGTTAGCACGAGGTCTATATTAACCGGATCAATGAGGGCGCCGTCAATCGGTTCTTCAATACCATATTTATTAATTTCAAATACTGAATTTTCAGTGATGGCTATATGTTGCAGATCGTCCGTTGATTTATAAATTTTTGGAACCGTAACCACCAGGTTTGGATTTATAAATTGCAGGTGCCTGATGATAGTCGTAGTATCAATTTCCCTTAAGGTTTGTGAACTTAAATAACTATGAATGGTATTGATAAAGGGAAGACGGATGCGCTGGAATTGTATAAGCAAAAGATCATCCCATTTATTTTGTTGAGCCGCACTTAAACTGCGCCTTTTTGAAATGTAGGACGTTCGAAGCTCAGCCTTCGTCATAAAAATATTTTAAGATGATCCCTGATCTTCATGGCTTGTGCATGTATGGCAATTTTATCTAAAGTTTCTATATGCCTAACCGAAGCTATCCATGGATAACCACTCCATT
The DNA here is from genome assembly GCA_031365305.1 of Chitinophagaceae bacterium. Classification (GTDB taxonomy): domain Bacteria; phylum Bacteroidota; class Bacteroidia; order Chitinophagales; family Chitinophagaceae; genus Ginsengibacter. Next base: position 3,432 of record JANLXV010000582.1, on the reverse strand, counting down.
CCACAATATCATTTTCATAGTCAAGATATTCATCATTAAAGATCCAGCCGGCCACTTTTATATTATGGTGCTTAAGCACCTGTGCCGTCAGCATAGAATGATTGATACTGCCGAGGTAATTACGGCTCACGATGATGGCTGGAATATCAAGTCTCTTAATAATGTCAATATTAAATTCAGTTTTGTTTATTGGCGACATCAAGCCACCGGCCCCTTCTATGATCAATGTATTAGAAGTGTTTGGCATATCTGTGATGATCTCTTCAATTGAAATATCGAAGCCCTCTTCCGGCGCAGCTATATGTGGCGAAGCGGCAAACTTTAAAAGATAACTTTCAGGATGAACAACGCTATGGTCATTGGTTAATAATTGTTGAATGATTAAGCTATCTGTACTCTCTAAATTCCCTGCCTGTATAGGTTTCCAGTAATCAGCCTGCAATGCTTCAGCTATTATTGCGGATACCATTGTTTTACCAACGCCTGTACCAATCCCTGTTATAAAATATACTGACACATCATAATTTTAAGTATTGACAAATATAGAAAATATGGTAGTGCCGTAATTGCGGCTGGTTTTAAACAAAGGAGAAGCAGCGTAATTATTCGCCGGGGTATGTTCCAGGATAAACCATCCTTTTTTTTCCAGCAGATGATACTTATTAATGTAAACAGGTAGCTCATCTATAGAAGATAATGCATAAGGTGGTCCTGCAAAAATGAGATCAAACTTTTTTGTGCACTGTTCAATAAATTTAAAAACATCATTTTTTACCACTTTAAAATTATCAAGTTCAAGCGCCTGGCTGGTCTTCACAATAAAATCGTACATCGTTTTATCTTTCTCCACAATAGTAAGATCATTTACCCCGCGGCTTGCAAGCTCATAACTGATGCTTCCTGTACCTCCAAAAAGGTCAAGCGTTTTTAATGCACTGATATCAAGGTTATTTTCAATAATATTAAATAACCCTTCTTTGGCAATATCTGTAGTAGGCCTGGTATACGGCATTTTTGCCGGCGGTGAAATTCTTCTGCCACCATGTGTACCGCTGATTATTCTCACAAAGCTGTATAAAAAAGATGAGCAAAAAAATGAGCAGGATAATCCATGAAAGCTTCGCCTGTATTTACGCCGGGCGGTAATTCAGCAAAGGCAATGTGTAAAAAATATTTATGTATCTCCTCGTACAAAGCTGATCTTTTTTCAATCATGCCATACACGGTGATTGACGAACTTTCCAGATTAAATTGTTTAGATATATTCAACAGATAATATACCACATCAGCCGGCGCTTTATATATAAAGGTTTGCACTATTTGCAGCTTGCCATCTTTAAATACCATGATCACCATCTTCTCAAAATAAAACAGTACGTGAATGGCTTTACTCCTGTCGAGCTTTTTTAGTAAAAAAGAATACTGGTGTTTTATCTCAGCAGTTGGATAATGTTCCTTCAAAATAGTATCATATAAAACAGGAATACTGTAATCATTTACAATCCCGTCAGGTGTTATCTCATCCTGCAGAAATCTTTCTTCAAAATGATTTCCATATATGTCTTCAAGCAAGCCTTCATTTTCATGCGGGTTATAAAACTCTGATGGTGTAAGAATACTCTTTGCAAAAGATAATGACACCAGTATTTGGTCCACCTGCACTCTTAACAAATTGTCTTCCGCAATAGCTTCAGCAACCGCTGTGGCTCTTTCAGCATGTGGTGAAGTTTCGTTAAACCTCATGATCTTAAGCGCCAGTAGATCGTTGTTGTGCGAACCAACATAACTGAACGACTCATCGGATAATTCAATAAATAGCCTGCTTATTGCAACGGTGTTTTGAGATGATATGTTGAAGGCTGTTTTCAATGTATAAAGTGCCCGAAAATACAACCCTTCAATGATAAATGGCTACCTCATATTTTTACCTGGCAAATGATATTACTTTTACAGATTTATGCAGCCAGTTATTGATACGAGTTTACAGGTAAAAATTACCAACCGGCAGATACTAAAGATCGCTTTGCCCATTACGGCTGCGCTGATTATTCCGAACATTAATTTTATCACGAACAACATTTTCCTGGGCGGCCTCGGTGAAAAAGCTTTAGGTAATGCAGGAACTACGGGAGTGTTTTACCTGATCATGATGGTTTGTGGCAACGGGCTAAATACTGCTGTTCAATCTTTAATAAGCCGCCGCGGCGGAGAAGGAAATGTAAACGACATTCATAAAGTATTTGCCCAGGGCATAAGGCTGGCCTTACTATTCGCCTTAGCCGGTATGCTGATAACCTGGTTTATTGCACCAATATGTTTAAAGCCGTTTATAGCACCTGACAATTTTCAGCAGGAGATGGATTTTTTAAGAATACGGGTTTTAGGGTTGCCATTTCTTTATCTCTTCCAGGCCGGCAATGCTTTTTTGATAGGCACACTTAATTCCAAATACATGATGATTGGAACCATTGGTGAGGCGCTGATTAATATTTTTTTAGATTATGCATTGATCTATGGGGTATGGGGCTTTCCGCAACTTGGCTTCAATGGCGCAGCAGTTGCTTCTATGCTGGCAGAAGCCACGGGCTTTGCCATTGTTTACATCGTTATTTTTAAAATGCAGTTGAAGAAAAAGTTTAATCTTTTTTCAGATTTCAGCTATAACAAACCAACTACAAAAGCAATATTGAATATATCAGCGCCACTGGTGTTACAATTTGCCATAAGCCTTATAACCTGGCTGGTATTTTTTATTCTACTTGAACAATATGGGGATAGGGCAAAAGCTATTTCTAATGCTATGAGGAATGTTTTTGGTATTGTAGGCATCTTTATCTGGGCATTTGCCACCACTACAAACACTATGGTCAGCAACCTTATTGGTCAGAATCTTCAGCATAAAGTAGTGGACGCCATAATTAAGATCATGCGCCTGAGTTTTTTTCTAACGTTACTGATGTTATCAATCCTTAATATTTTTTTAGAACATTTCCTGAAACTTTTCGGACAGGATGCAGCCTTTGTTTCAGATGCAACGCCGGTAGTAAGAGTTGTTTCCCTTGCCATGCTGGGCATGAGCATAAGCACAGTATGGCTAAATGCCGTAACCGGTACAGGCCGCACAAAAGTTAACCTGGGTATAGAGGTAGTAGCGATCTTGCTTTATATCACCTACATCTATTTTGTAATGGTGAGATGGCATGTATCATTAGCCATAGCCTGGACAAATGAATTTGTGTATTGGGCCAGCATTTTCGTACTGGCCTTCTGGTACATCAAAAGCGGTAAATGGATATCACCCCCAACCCCTCTCCACGGGGTGGAGAGGGGGGTAAAAGACTTTAATGGTTGAGACGTGTGTGAGATTAAGGTTTCCAAACATTATTGGTATAATTTATATCGGGGAAAACTCTTTCAGGATCTATTGTTACA
>JANLXV010000563.1:0-7767 GCA_031365305.1 Chitinophagaceae bacterium | reverse complement strand
TGAAAAGAAAATCAGTGCTTGATATTGAGCTAAGCGATTCATTGGATTCTGATCTGCTTGAAGTGATTTTACCCGACACCAGCCCGGCCATTGGCAAACCCATCGTAAGCCTTCAATTTCCTAAAAAGGCCTTTATCGTGTTAATAAGAAGGAGAGAAAAATATATACGCCCCGGCGGTTCAACCGTTGTTGAAAAAGGGGACAAATTATTAATTCTAACGCCGGATAAAGAATTGATCCAGGAAGTGTATCAGAATCTTGGTTTATGATTAAGAAGAAATTAAAAATTTTGAGAGAGATTTGTTTTGGTGTTTAAAAGGCGAAGAATTACTACAACGTTACCCGTAATCTTATACACTAATTTATTTCGATTACTAATGACAATAACTCTTACAGAAGAATTTTTTTTTGATGGTCTGCAAAAGGATAGTTTGAAAGCGTCTGGAAAAGTTCTATCAATTTATTTCTGAATTTTTCAGCATATAATTCTCCGAACTCATTAGAAATATATTTATAGACCTTTGTTTCGTCCTTGTCAGCAGTGTTTGTAATAATTACCTGCAAAGCCAACATTATTTTTACTTATAAATTCTTCCAGCGTTATTACATTTCCATTGTTGTAATCAAGAATACCTTCTTCCACCAACGCCCATTCTTCCACAGATAACTCTTCTTTTTTATTTGTATCTCTTTTTAACTGCTGCTCCCAATTCTGTAATAAAAACTCATTGTTTGTAGCATCTACAATTTGCTTGATAGAATCTTTATATTGCTTGACATCCGTATCTTATAATTTTCTCAAAATATATAGTAATCAAACCGCAAAACTGGTACCGCAGCCACAGGTTTTAGATGCATTGGGATTATCAAAAGTGAAGCCTCTTGAATTTAAACCGTCAGCCCAATTGATCTGCATACCGGTAAGGTACATTTCATGTGAAGGATTAATTATAAAAGGCACACCTTCAATTTCATATTGAACATCTTTGTCATCTTTATTGTCAAAGCCCAATACATAGGTCATTCCAGAGCACCCGCCGCCTTTTACGCCCACTCTTAAAAATTGGGACTGATCAAATTCCGGCGCATTCATTAGTCTTTTAACTTCTTCTATCGCCGCGTCAGTAAAATTTACCGGCGCATTGTTTATAATTGTTTGCATGTAATATTTTTTTGTAGAATAAAGTGTTGATTAAATACGTTTCTTAGCTATCCATAACCTCTTAACCAATTGCAAATTTACAAAGCTTTGCCTTCGGAATCTTTATTTTTGCGTGAAATTTAGCTATGACAACTTTTGAAACTATTGTTATTGTATTACTTGGTGTCAATTTCCTATTAACCATCTGGCTGATAACAGAATTCAGCTCCATGAAAACAGATATTAAAGACAGAACCGGTATCAATAACGAAACCATAAAATTGCAGTTGCAGGCTTACGAAAGACTTACGCTACTATCAGAAAGGATTTCCCTACCTAACCTGATTTCAAGAATACCAAACGCCGGTTTATCAGCAAGGCAGATGCAGGGTGCTTTAATTGAAGCCATAAAAACTGAATACGAATACAATATCAGCCAGCAGGTATATGTTTCACCGGAAGCCTGGCGTGCAGTAAATAACCTGAAAGAACAAAATATCTATATCGTTAATCAACTGGCAACAACGCTTCCGCACCAGGCAACAGGCATGGATCTTAACAAACAGGTGATTGATTACCTGATAAATAATACAAGAGCATCTCTTCATAATGTAGTTTTGGAAGCGCTCAATTTTGAGGCAAAGAAACTTATGTGATCTTTGATTGTGAATTGATCAAATTTCATTGTTAATAATATATTATGAAGCAGGAGGATAAAAGGTTTACAGACAGTGGAATCGAAATCAAAGAGGTTTACACCGCTGCCGATCTTCCTTCTTCTTCAGATCAACAACTCCCCGGCGAATTTCCTTTTACAAGAGGCGTACAGCCCGATATGTACAGGGGAAAGTTATGGACCATGCGGCAATATGCAGGCTTTAGCACTGCAGAAGAAAGCAATAAACGTTATCATTATTTATTATCGCAGGGCGTTATGGGCCTCAGTGTTGCCTTTGACCTGCCAACCCAAATTGGTTATGATAGTGATCATCCCTTGTCTGATGGCGAAGTAGGTAAAGTAGGTGTTGCTATTGATAGTCTTTTTGATATGGAAGACTTGTTTAGAGATATTAAACTGCAGGACATTTCCACATCAATGACAATTAATGCTACAGGGTTTATTTTGCTGGCTCTTTATGTAGCACTCGCTAAGCAGCAGGGCGCTGATCTTTCTACATTAAATGGCACCATTCAAAATGATATTTTAAAAGAGTATGCTGCCAGGGGAACTTATATCTATCCGCCCAAACCGTCAATGCGCATCATCACTGATGTGTTTGAATGGTGCAGTACCAACCTTCCTAAATGGAATACGATTTCAATTTCTGGTTATCACATAAGAGAAGCCGGCAGCACGGCTGCACAGGAAATTGCATTTACGTTAAGTAATGGAAAGGCTTATGTTCAGGCTGCCAAAGAAAGGGGTTTGGATATTAATGTTTTTGGGAAACGCTTGTCATTTTTTTTTAATTCACACAATAATCTTTTTGAAGAGATCGCAAAATTTCGTGCAGCCCGTAAAATGTGGGCTGTAATAATGAAAGATGCCGGTGCCACAGACCCAAAAGCTCAGATGCTACGATTTCATACGCAGACTGGTGGCAGCACACTTACCGGACAGCAACCGCATAATAATATCAGCAGGGTTACACTGCAAACGTTGGCGGCAGTACTCGGCGGCACTCAGAGTTTGCATACAAATGGCTATGATGAAGCCCTTAGTTTACCAACAGAATCTGCTGCTTCAATTGCACTTCGTACGCAACAAATTGTAGCTTATGAAAGCGGTGCTGCAGATACAGCAGATCCACTGGCAGGAAGTTATTTTATTGAAAATCTTACTGAAGAACTTGAAAAAAAATCGTTGGAAATTATAAAAAAAATAGATGATATAGGTGGTAGTGTTGCCGCCATTGAACAGGGCTTTATTCAAAATGAAATTGCCAAAAGCGCATACATCTACCAACAAAAAATTGAATTGCAGGAAAAAATCATTGTAGGCGTAAATAAGTTCACCACCCAAGATAAATTTAAGGTTGAGCCTTTTAAAATAGATGACAGCATCAGAGACTTACAAATCAATAAACTTAAACATCTAAAGGCAAAGCGTGACGCAAAAGATGTGCAAACTTCGTTGCGAGCGATAAAAACTGCAGCTTCAGGAAATGATAATTTGATGCCGCATGTTATAACTGCTGTTGAAAACTTTTGCACGCTTGGCGAAATAGCCGATTGTTTAAGAGAAATATATGGAGAGTATAAATAACTTTACATTATGAAACCAACGCTACTATTGCTTTTTGTATTTATATTATTCTCCTCAGTGCTTTCGGCGCAAAAATTATTACTGATAGATAAAAAGCTAACGCTTCCGTTAAAATATACTAATAGCTTTACCACGCAGGATAAGCTTAGCGGTTACTTTCCTATAGAATACGCTACTAAAGTAAAATTTATAGATGAGGTTGAAAAAATCTTAAAACTGTTGCAAACAAAGACTGCAAAAAAGCCAGACACCTACAGTACGAACATTGGAAATACCTTTTTTAAAGGGATAAGAATTCCTCTTGCCGAAGAAGAAAGAATGGATATTGTGATGTCCACAAACATTGATAATTCAAAAATAACGATGCATTTATGCGACGCCAAATTAAGCAACGCCAACAATGCATTTTTTATAACTACATGGCTCAAGTACATTAAGGATAACCTAAAATAATTAATGGGCGTAATCCATTTCAAAATTGCCCTTTATCCTTTCCATTGACGGATTGAAGTAACCGAATTTTAATGCCGGAAACTCTTCCTTAAGCAATGCCATCATTTGTTTAATGCCCAAAATTTCACCGGTTTCTGAAACGCCAATTTTGCCGAGGTACCAATCCGGGTCTATATTAAAATTTCTCCACTGGATCATTTTTAAACCGGTTTGTAATATCACATTTCTTAAGGCTTCATATTCTGCAACAGAATCTGTCATGCCGGGGAAGACAAAATAATTAATACTTGTCCAGCCCCCATAATTATTAACAACAGAAAGGCTTTCCATAATATCTTCAAAAACATAATTATTAGGCCGGTAATACGGCAGATATATTTCGGGCCGCATAGAATTTGTACTTACACGAATACTGTTCAAGCCTGCTTTACATAATGCTTCAACGGCTGCTGGTTTTGATCCGTTTGTATTAATGTTGATACTGCCTTTAGTTGTATGTTTTCTTATTTCTATTATAGAATCTCTTATGGTTTCCCACATTAATAATGGTTCGCCTTCGCAGCCCTGTCCGAAACTAATGATAGGATAAGGTGCTGTTTGAAGGTGTGGAATGGTGTACTCTACAATTTCTTCTGCGGTTGGTTTAAATGTAAGCCGGTCTTGTGTAGAGGTGATCGCTTCCTGCTGCGGCTGAAAAGAAATGCACCCTATGCAATTGGCATTACATGCCGGCGATGTTGGTACCGGGCATTCCCATCTGCCGCTAAAATAATTACGGGATGCCGGACAATGATAGGTAAGACAACAATTATTAGCCAAATGCTTTACGAGCCTGTTATGCGGATAAGCTTTTAAAAAAGTTGAAACGCCATCTTTTATTTTAACATCATTAAAGCCTTCACTTTCCTGGCGAATGTCCTGTTCAATTCTTACTGCGGGCACATAAAATTTATCATTATACCAACCGGCTGCCGTATAACAAAACAGCGGCAATAAAGGCGCCTCAGGCAGGGTTTCGTAAGCAGATAAATACAAACCCGTAAACGCCGGCGGAATAAAAGCCGCAACAGCCCAGCCTTTCATGCTTAACCGCATTTCCCCGGTAACTGCATCTATACCTATGCCACGACGACCGGGCAGTTCATACAAGGTGCCGCCATTTGGTAATTCTATCCAATCTTCATCATCAACTATCACCGCATCCCACCCGGTACGGCCGGTTACAAATAAGGACACATCTTCGAAAATGTTGCCGTTGCCATCAGAATATAATATGTATGGAGATTGTGAAAGCATACTTTATGATCAACCTGCTTTTAACAATTGGCGTGCAAACTGATTGAATTCATTTTCATTGACATCGCTCTTTTCAACAGTGTGTTGCGCAAGTGTATTGTTTTTAAAATCAAGCGTTAAAATGCCATCTTTTAAAACTACATTTTGCAAGGTATTCCATTCATAAGTTTTAAATGGAACACGTTTAACCTTAATATTGTTTTCAGAAAAAGTAAAAATTATTTTTTGCATTGAAACACCATACAAAAGAAAAAAGACAAGGTTTGCAATAGCGATCATTAATTCATCAACCCATAATATCATCAATAAAAAAAAGATCCACTCATTTAAATAAAAAGGTGTCCTGTTTTTTTTTGCGATCCAGAGCCTGTATAAAACAAAGCCTATGATAAATACAAGGTTAATTAATGCGGTGATCTTTTTTGCAGGATTAAAAAGAGAAAGGATAAAATAACTAACCTGTAGCAGAACAATAAAAATAGTAAGCAGCCTGTAACTTCTGAGCTTTGTATTAATTACTTCCAACTCATACACCGGCATTGCATAATGTTTTACCGGAAACCATCAGGTTGCAGAGTTTGAATAATACTCGTGCCCCCACGTTTTCATCCCATTCATCCTGGCTTATGCCAACTTCGCTCAAATCGAAACCAATTAAAGTGCGGCCGCTTTGTAATACTTTTTTAAACAAATAAAATATTTGTTCTGCCTCAAAACCACCCTGCACAGGCGTTCCCGTATGTGGGCAAAGTTTTGGGTCAAGGCCGTCAATATCAAAACTAATATATACTTTTTCAGGAAGTTGCGCTACAATTTCATCGGTTATGGTTTTCCAGGTTTCACCTTCAAACAATCTCTCTTTAATATTTTTATCAAAATAGGCTACTACCCTGTTACTATTTTCTTTTATGTAATCGCTTTCTGAATCAGAATAATCCCGTATACCTACCTGTACTAATTTAGTTAACTGCGGAATTTCATTTAAAGCATTGTACATAATTGACGCATGGGAGTACCGGAAATCTTCGTAGGCATCCCGTAAGTCGCAATGGGCATCAATCTGCAGAATACCAAAATCAGAGTATTTTTCAGACAATGCCTTTAGATAACCCAGTGGGGTACTATGGTCTCCGCCTAAAACCCCAACTATTTTATTTCGATCAAGCAAATTTTTAGTTTGCTCATATACCCAGTTATTTAAAAACACGCTGCCGGCATTAACTTCTTTTAAGGTTTTAGACATAAACTTATTGTCTTCAACTTTTTCACCCTGCGAAATGTATTTAATATATAACTCGGCTTCTTTACGCAGGTAATCACTTTTCAACAATATTTTTTTATCTACATCTTTCATGTAGAAGCCTTTTTGCCAGCCGTTCTTAACGTCTGCATCACTAAGGTCAACCTGCAGGCTGGCTTTGCAAACATGCTCTGCAGCCCTCGCCGTACCGGCATTGTAACTAACGGTTACTTCCCATGGCACAGGCAGTAATACGAGTGAAGCATCATCTTCAGAAAACGGTAAACCGAAAATGTTGTTATTGGGATTTCCTACTGAGTTCGGATCAAACGACGATATGTCTGTCATTGTTTAATTTTTAATCGGACAGCTATGCTTATCCAAAAAGTTTGCAAAGATAATATGCTGCTTATTAACGTGGATGTGTTTTAAAAATTTTATAATCTTGCCAATAGTTGATGTACAAAACCCACAATATGCAAAAGGAGGACCAATTCTAAGCGGAATAATAATCATGCCCTATAGAGTTTTTGAAGTAATTTCGCACCGCATTCATAAATATGAAAACATCACACATTTTTTTCTTGGTCGCCATCGCCCTGGCAATCGGTGGATTATTAATTTATTCAGTTGATTTTAGTACATACGATACGGTTTCTTCAGCAAAAGGCAAACAAGGCAAATATGTTCATTTAATTGCAAGCCTGGATAAGTCGCAGCCTGTAACTTACGATGCAATCAAAGACCCGAATTACCTGTCTTTTTATGCGATTGATAGCCTTGGCAACTCTACCAAAGTAATTTACCATAGCGCAAAACCTGCAGAACTTGAACAAAGTGAAAGAGTGGTTTTAAAAGGTAAAATGCAGGGGGATGTATTTGAATGTGACAATATCTTATTAAAATGTCCTTCGAAATATAAGGACGACAAGAAGCAACTTGAAAAGACTGTTTCCCGGAATTAATAGCCAATTATGAAGTTTGAAGGAGAACATTTGTTACCGGGTCAACTGGGGCATATTTTTGTATTAATTGCTTTCGTCTCTTCCCTATTATCTACTTATTCTTTTTTTAGGGCTTCTTATACCAAAGATTTTTTAGTAAAACAAACCTGGCTGAAGTATGCCCGTACTATATTTTTTATACAGGTTGCCGCCATATTGGCCATTTTCTCAACTATATATTTTATTTGTTCCAATCATTATTTTGAATACCTGTATGCTTATAAACACGCCTCTAAAGAACTGGAACCAAAATACCTGCTGGCCTGTATATGGGAAGGTCAGGAAGGCAGTTTTCTCTTGTGGTCTATCTGGCATTGTATATTAGGCATCATCTTAATTTTCAAAAGTAAAGATTCAAAAGCTTTTG
>JANLXV010000553.1:0-2040 GCA_031365305.1 Chitinophagaceae bacterium | reverse complement strand
AACCTACCTGTTTAAAATGAGCAACTTCTTCAAAACCAAAATCTTTATGAAACTGTAAGCTTATAGTATTTGAAGCATCTATACCAGCTACAATTGTATGAAGGTCTAATGCTGTTGCAGCCTCAATCAGTGGCTTCATTAATAGCTTGCCTATGCCTTTACCACGGCTGTTTTCAGCAACATATATGGAATTTTCGGCCGTGTATTTATAAGCAGGCCAGTTTCTGAATGGGCAAAGCGAACTAAAGCCAAGTACGTCACCACCATCATCAGCAACAAAAACGGGATAGTTATGTTTAATCTTTTCGTCAAACCATTCTTTACGCATAGCCAGGGTTTGCGGCTTATATTGATACACCGAGGTTGTATGAATAATGATGTGATTGTAGATTTCAAGAATCTGTTCAAGATCATTATATGTGGCCGGCCTGATGAGCATGGTTTATTTTTTCATCAATGATTTAAATGCCTTCACCTTTGTCATATCCTTTTCACCAGGAGATAGCTCCATCCTGCTGTTAACATCAATGCAATAAAAAAAAGGATGCGTAAACTCGTTCACCTTTTCAACATTTTCTAGACCAATACCTCCACTTAAAAAAAATGGTTTATTTATTTTATTATGCTGAAGTATTTCCCAGTTGAACTTTTCGCCTGTGCCACCATAAGCGCCTTTCCTGCTGGTATCAAATAAATAAAAATCACAAAACTCTTCATAAGGCTTTATCATCCAGTCAATATTTTGTTCATTCCGCTGGTTTATCCTGAAGACTTTAATAACCTGTACAACATTGCTTAAATGTTTGCAGGTTGCCGGAGTTTCATCGCCATGCAACTGGATAAGGTCAAGACCATATAATTCAATCTGCGTCATGATCTGCTCTTCACTGGCATTTACAAAAACACCTACTTTTTTTAAAGACAATTTTAATTTCTGTACATCTTTGCTCATTAACCTGTTTAAGGCAAAGCGTTCTGATCGTTCAAAAAAAATAATGCCGGCATAATCCACACCAATGTCATCCAGCTCTTTTAATTGCTGCAAATGTGTTATACCACAAACTTTTAATTTCATGCATGTTGCTTTAAATGGTAACAAAAGTTTTTAAAAGCGAGCGCAGGATCGTTTTCTTTCATAAACATTTCACCAATTAAAAAACCATTGTAACCATGATTTCTCAAAAGCAAAATGGTTTCAACATCATTAATTCCACTTTCAGAAATTTTTAATTTGCCTGAAGGAATGATGGAAGCAAGTTCAATAGATCGTTGTATATCTACAGTAAAAGTTTTCAGGTCACGGTTGTTTACGCCAATTACATCAACATCGTCACAGATATGATCTAGATCTTTTTCATCAGTGATCTCAAGCAACACTTCCATGCCAAGATCAGACGCAATGCCTGAAAGAGACTGTACTTCTTTCGGACTCAAGCAGGCTGCAATCAACAGGATAATCTCTGCGCCGTATGCCTTTGCTTCAAACAACTGGTACTCATCAATAATAAAATCTTTTCTAAGCAGAGGTACTTCATTTATGGTAGCGTCTAAAAGATCATTGATGCTGCCGCCAAAAAACTGGTGATCTGTAAGCACGGAAATAGCGGAAGCCCCATATTTTTTGTAAGCTGCCGTAACATCCTGAACTGATGACGTTGAATTGATCACACCTTTCGACGGAGACTGTCTTTTAAATTCTGCAATAATGCCCGTCAATTCCGGGTTGGCTAAAAACTTTTTAAATGACAGGCTTTCGTTTTTAAAGAAAGGGCCTTTTTTAAGATCAGCTATACTTCTATGCTGCCGCCTGTATTCAACTTCTTTCTTTTTATGATCAATTATGGTATCTAAAATATTCATTACATTTTTAGTTAAGGCTTACCAACTTTTGCAGCGCATTCATGGCTCTGCCAGATTCGAGACTTTCAATTGCAGCAGCATAACAGGTGTCATAATCAGCATACTTTTCTGTGCACTGCAGCGCCATAGCCGCATTGGCCAATACAACTGCATTTTGCGCCCACGTGCCATCGCCTTTTA
>JANLXV010000548.1:0-6287 GCA_031365305.1 Chitinophagaceae bacterium | reverse complement strand
GCATGTTTACCAAGCTGGTGGCTAATGTGCGTAAAATAGCTAAGCGGAATATTTAAATTGTCTACCACTTCTATGGCCTCATCTAAAGTGTAGTGTGAAATATGAGGTTCTTTACGCAAGGCATTTAGAGTAATAATTTGCGAAGAAACTATTTTTTGCGCTTCTTCATCATCAATTCTGTTAGCATCTGTTATGTAAGTAAAGTCGTTAAATCTAAAGCCATATACAGGCATTTTTAAATGATATACCAATATTGGGATTACCTCAATATCTCCAACAAAAAAAGGAGAGCTATTTATAATATTAAGATTGATCTCAGGAACTCCCGGGTATTTATGTTTGGCAAAAATGTAAGCAAATTCATGGCGAAGCGCATTAGCCGTGAGTTCGTTGGCATACACTTCCATGGGTTTCTTCAAAAAAAAATTATAGGCTTTTACATCATCAAGGCCGGCAATATGATCTTTATGCGGATGCGTGAAAATTACGGCATCCAGCCTGTCCACATTTTCATGCAACATTTGTGTACGAAAGTCAGGCGTGGTATCCACAACAAGCGTGGTTGTTTTACTCTGCACCAGGATACTGCTGCGAAGTCTTTTGTCCCTGCTGTCTGTGGAAGTGCATACTTCGCAATGGCAACCAATCATCGGCACGCCACTGCTTGTACCTGTACCGAGAAAAGTAATTTTTAATGTGGGTTTACTCACCGATCAAAACTAATTACTTTTTGCAGTACTTAAACTTTGCGGGTAAAAACTACAACTTTAGTGATTGCTGCTGAGAGACTACATCAAGCATTTTTTGCGAGCCAGTCGTTAATAACTCGTAGGTTATGGTGAGGGAAGGGAGCAGATCTATCAAAGTGTTTATGCGGCCTTCAGTATTTAAAAACTTATTGAGCACAACTACCTTTTTGTTTTCTAAAATACAATATCCGCTTTGAAAAGAGCCTCTTTCGTAACGCAGCACATAGCCTGCATCATCTAAAATTCGTTCCAGTTTATTTAAAGTAACGGGATTGTACTTTATGCTCATGCAACAAAAATAATTTATTTAGCCTTTACCAGTCATTCTTATCACAGGAATGATCATTTCTTCAAGGCTTACGCCACCATGCTGGAATGTGTTACGATAATAATTCACAAAATGATTATAATTATTAGGGTAGCACAGGTAAGTATCTTCACGTGCAAAAATAAACGATGAGTTTACATTTGGCACGGGCAGCCCTGCCTGCCGCGGATCTCTGAATGCCAAAACTTCTTTTTGTTCATAATTTAAATTTCTGCCATGCTTGTAGCGGAGATTAGCCGTGGTTTGTTTATCGCCAACTACTTTAGTGGGCTTATTTACTCTTACGCTGCCGTGATCTGTTGCTACAATAAGATTTACCTTTTTATCAGCGATCTTTTTTAAGGCCTGGTGTAGCGGCGAATGTTCAAACCATGAAGCTGTAATACTTCTGTAGCTGGTTTCATCGCTGGCAAGCTCCTTTAACACTTCCATTTCAGTACGGGCATGGCTAAGCATATCCACAAAATTATACACGATAATATTCAGATCGTTTTGCTGAAAGTTATGAATGTTATCAACCAGCTTTTGGCCATCGTTATTATTAGTAACTTTTGTGTATGAGTATTTAAGATCTTCTTTCCTTATTCGCTTTAAATGGGCTTTAAAAAATTCTTCTTCAAATAAATTTTTACCACCTTCTTCATCATCATTTTTCCACTCAAGCGGAAATTGTTTTTCAATGTCTACCGGTAAAAGGCCGGCAAAAATGGCGTTGCGGCTATACTGTGTAGCCGTTGGCAGAATTGAATAAAAAGTATCTTCTTCCAAAATTCTAAAGCTTTCAGAAAATATAGGCTGAATGGTTTTCCACTGATCTAACCGCAGATTATCTATCAGCACAAAATAAGTTGGCGTTCCTTTTTCTAAATAAGGAAACACTTTATTCTTAAGTAAGGTATTACTCATCACGGGTATTTTGCCTGCAGGCTCTTTGATCCAGGATGCATAATTTTTTGAAATGAATTTAAAAAACTCGGTGTTCGCTTCGTTTTTTTGAGACTGAAATACTTCACGCATTTCCGGGCTATCGCTCTTTTGCATTTCAAGTTCCCAGTACACCAGTTTTTTATAAATGTCAGTCCATTCTGCATAACCGGGGTTATCGTTAAAGGCCATAAAGAGGTCTCTGAATTGTTGCTGATAAGCAGAGGTTGTTTTTTCTGCAACCAAACGTTTATTATCAATAATCTTCTTTAATGATAACCAAACCTGGTTTGGGTTTACCGGCTTTATCAGGTAATCAGAAATTTGTGAACCAATGGCTTCGTCCATCAGGTTTTCTGTTTCATTTTTGGTAATGAGTATTATAGGTATCTGCCCATTGATCTCTTTAATTTTCTGAAGGGTTTCAAGCCCTGAAATGCCAGGCATACTTTCATCCAGCAACACAACATCTACTTCATTGTCTTTTACATAATCCAGCGCATCAAGGCCGTTGCTTAATGAATGCACATTGTAGCCTTTCGTTTCAAGAAAAATGCGTTGAGATTTCAGGCTTTCCATCTCATCATCTACCCACAAAATTTTTGCTGAATTTATCATGATCTTTTATGTGAACGCCGGCAGATTAATACTTTCAGAGACCGGTTATTACAAATGTATATTATTAGCCCTCCAAAATTTATCTTTGCCTGCGCCATAAAACAATTTAACAATTCAGCGAGAATGCGGTTTAGAAAAATCATCAATGATCCCGTTTATGGCTTTATTACTATTGATGATGCGCTAATCTATAACATCGTTTCGCATCCGTGGTTTCAGCGTTTAAGAAGAATTAACCAAATGGCCCTTGCACATTTGGTATATCCCGGTGCCGTGCACAGCAGGCTGCATCACGCATTAGGCGCCTATCATTTAATGTGCAGTGCACTTGAGCAACTAAAGGCAAAGGGCTTTGATATTACAAAGGAAGAAGAGCAGGGCGCAAAAATTGCCATACTCCTGCATGACATAGGGCATGGCCCATATTCACATGCACTTGAACATGTTTTGGTGGATGATCATTCTCATGAAAATATTTCGCTGCTCATCATGCAGGAGTTAAATGTTGAGTTTTATGGACAACTAAGTATTGCTATTGATATTTTTAAAGATGCCTATCCTAAAAAGTTTCTCTACCAGTTAGTAAGCGGTCAGCTTGATGCGGACCGCATGGATTATCTTAACCGTGATAGTTTTTTTACAGGTGTTACTGAAGGCGTAATTGCTTATGACCGCATATTGAAAATGCTTACCGTACATAACGGTAATTTAATGATTGAAGAAAAAGGCATCTATTCCATTGAAAAATTTTTGGTGAGCAGAAGGCTTATGTACTGGCAGGTATACTTGCATAAAACGGTACTGTGCGCTGAACAAATGTTAATAAAAATTATTGAACGGGCGAAGGCTGTTAAGGCATTAGCCACGTCACCGGTATTGAATATATTTTTAACAGGCAGTTATAAAAAGGATGGTGTAAAAATGTTTTTAAAAGAATTTTGCCAGTTAGATGATGTTGATGTTTTTTCCGCTATAAAAAACTGGGTCACTCATCCTGATAAAATCCTTTCATTCCTCAGCACGGGCATTGTTGATAGAAAACTATTGAAAGTAAAATTTTTTGAAAGATCAATACCAGCCGAATTAATTGAGAAAAAAATTGATGAAGCATGCAACACATTACATATTAGTAAAAAGGATGCCGGGTATGTTGTATTAACAGGCCACGTAGAAAACCGGACTTATAATTCTGCAGATGAAAGAATACATATTTTATTTAAAGATGGCACGGTGAAAAATATTTCTGACGTTGACAATGCCTTGATAAATCAAACTTTATCCGGCACGGTAAAAAAATTTTACATTTGTTATAATAGGTAACTTAAGAAGACCGATGTATTTAACCCCTGCAAAGCTCAATGCAATTTAGCGCATCACAAATAGCACAACTCATTAATGGCTCTGTAGAAGGTGATGATACAATATGGGTATCATCATTTGGAAAAATTGAGGAAGCCCAGGCAAACCAACTGGCTTTTTTAGCTAATCCTAAATACGAAGATTTTTTATACAGCACCAAAGCATCCATTGTTATTATAAACAACTCGCAGGAAATCAGGAATGGCATTCAGTCCACACTTATAAGAGTACCCGATGCTTATTCAGCCTTTGCAACAATTTTAGATACCTATCAACAAATGATGACGGCACAAATGAGTGGCGTACAGGAGCCGTCATATATTCACCCGACAGCGCAACTGGGGCAAAATGTGTTTATAGGTGTGTTTACACACATTGGTGAAAACGTTGTTATTGATGATAATGTAAAATTGTTTCCACAGGTATATTTAGGCGATCATGTTAAGATTGGAAAGAACACCATACTTTACCCTGGCGTTAAGATCTATCACCATTGCGTGATAGGGAATAATGTTACCGTACATGCAGGTTCTGTTATCGGCAGCGACGGGTTTGGCTTTGCGCCGCAAAAAGACGGCACTTTTAAAAAGGTGCCTCAAATTGGCAATGTTGTAATTCAGGATAATGTTGAAATTGGCGCTAATGCTACCATTGACAGGGCAACGATCGGTTCTACCTTAGTAAAAAAAGGTGCCAAGCTTGATAACCTTATACAGATTGCCCATAACGTTGAAGTTGGCCGGGATACAGTAATGGCGGCCCAGGCTGGTGTAAGCGGCAGTACAAAAATTGGCGATAATGTAATGATAGGCGGCCAGGCAGGAATTGTTGGCCACCTCGTAATAGCGGACGGCAGTAAAATAAATGCGCAAAGCGGCGTAAGTAAATCTATAAAAAAAGAAAACACCGCTGTTACCGGCTCACCGGCTTATGATTATCCCAGCGCTTTAAGAAGCCAGGCACTCAGCAGAAATTTACCTGATCTTGAAAAACGGGTAAAAGAACTTGAAACCTTAGTTAAACAATTACTCGACGAAAAAGTAAGCTCGTGATAACTTCTGCTAATGAAGAATGAACAATGAAAAATTATTGAGAGCCTAATGACTTAATCGCCAGTACCGCTCTTTACCCACTGACTGCTGATACCTGATTGCTGATACCTCCACCTCCCACCTCCTACCTTCAACCTCCCGCCTCCCACCTCATACCTACACATGAGAATAGTTTCATATTTTCGTGGCTATGGAGCACGCAAACTCTAACCATGAGTTATTTCAGCACACAATTAAGCAACCACTACCTATTTCGGGTTCAGGCATTCACACCGGTAAATCTGTAACCATTGTTATTAACCCCGCCGACGCAAACACAGGTATCACATTTCAAAGGATAGACCTGGCTGGCAAACCAACAGTAAAAGCGGATGTGGATTTTGTTGTGGAAACCAATCGCAGCACAACTATTGAAAATAATGGTGCAAGAGTAAGCACTATTGAACATCTCATGGCGGCGCTCGTTGGAATGGAAATTGACAATGCCCTTATTGAAATTGATGGTGAAGAAGTGCCCATTCTTGATGGCAGCGCAAACATTTTTGTAGAATCATTAATGAAAACCGGTACCGTAAAGCAGGATGCAAAAAAAGTATACTACAGCATTGACCACAACATCACTTTTACAGACGAGGTAAACAAAGTAGAGATGGTGGCTCTGCCTTATAGCAACTATCGGATTAATACACTTATTGATTTTAATTCGCCGGTTCTGGGTACCCAGCATGCAGCTTTAAAAAATATTAAAGATTTTAATGCAGAAATAGCCGGTAGCCGTACATTTTGTTTTTTTCACGAACTTGAATTTCTTGTTGCCAACAACCTTATTAAGGGCGGCGATATTAATAATGCCATTGTTGTTGTAGATAAACCTGTTACTGATGAACAAGTGCAACGCATTGCGAAAACCTTCAATAAAAAGGAAGTAAAGATCAGCGAATCGGGGATTTTAAATAACCTTGAATTACGTTATCCAAACGAACCTGCACGTCATAAATTATTGGACGTTGTAGGAGATCTTGCATTAGTTGGCTTTCCGTTTAAAGCCCACATTATAGCCAACCGGCCAGGCCATGCGGCTAACGTAAAGTTTGCGAAAAAAATAAAGGAACATATTAAGAAGAATAAATACAAACAGGATGGTCTTTTTATTTACAACTTGAGTCTCTCCATCTTTGATTCAATCAAATCAAAGTATTTCTTGGAATCATATGTAAAATCGCTCTCACCACCAAGGTCCTTTTCAAACGTCTTGAG
>JANLXV010000538.1:0-2111 GCA_031365305.1 Chitinophagaceae bacterium | reverse complement strand
ACATGTTTAACGGTTTGCATTTAAAATAGGTTTGAATTTTAAGTAAGGCGAAGGTAAGGTTGCACGTTTAAACAACAAAACATCACGAATTTTTTAACCTTTATATGCTCATGCGTTAATTATAATTCTTAAACGCTTTCCATTAATTTGCACAAGTCTATTGTCCGATATTTGCAAAAATTTATAGCATCAGGATGAAGTTTTCCCACTTACATGTTCACACACAGTTCTCTTTATTAGATGGCGCTGCTTCAATTAAAAATCTTTATAATAAAGCCATTGCGGACAATATGCCTGCGCTTGCTATCACCGATCATGGTAACATGTTTGGTGTTTTTGAATTTGTGAAGCAGGCTTATAATCATACCAACGCTGACGGCTCACTAAAAGTAAAACCAATTGTAGGTTGTGAATTTTATATCACTGAATCACGGCATCGCAAACAGTTTAGCAAAGAAGATAAAGATCCACGGCATCACCAGATTCTGCTGGCGAAAAATACCTTGGGCTATAATAATCTTGTAAAACTTACATCGCTTGGTTATATAGAAGGCATGTATTCAAAATACCCGAGGATAGATAAAGAACTCATTCATAAATACCACGAAGGTCTTATAGCTACAACCTGTTGCCTGGGCGCTTTAGTGCCACAGATCATTTTAAAAAAAGGTGAAGCCGAAGCAGAGAATGAATTTAAATGGTGGTTGAATATTTTCCAGGATGACTATTATGTAGAGTTGCAACGGCATGGCATTCCTGACCAGGAGAAAGTAAATAAAGTATTGCTGAAATTTGCTAAAAAATATAATGTGTCCGTTATTGCCAGTAACGATTCGCATTATGTAGACGAAAAAGATTTTAATGCACACGATATTTTATTATGTATTAACACCGGCGAAAAACAATCAACCCCAGCCTTAAGAGAATTTACTGATGATGATGTTGCTATAAAAAACAAAAGATTTGCCTTTCCCAACAACCAGTTCTTTTTAAAGAACACAGCCGAAATGCAAACTGCCTTTAGTGATCTTGAAGAAGCGATTGATAATACCAACCAGGTTATTGATAAAATAGAACCATTAGATTTAAAAAGAGATATTCTTCTCCCCCATTTTACCGTTCCAAAAGAATATACCTCGCAGGATGAATACCTTGAACACCTGACCTGGACAGGCGCTAAGAAAAGATATGAAACCATAACACCGGAAATAGAAGAGCGCCTGAAGTTTGAATTGTTTACGATAAAAACTATGGGCTTTGCGGGCTACTTTTTAATTGTAGCAGACTTTATTACCGCCGGCAAAAAGCTCGGTGTATTTGTAGGCCCTGGCCGTGGTTCTGCCGCCGGTTCTGTAGTGGCCTACTGCATTGAGATCACTAATATTGATCCGATAAAATATAATTTACTCTTCGAGAGATTTCTTAATCCTGACAGGAAATCAATGCCGGATATAGATACTGATTTTGATGATGAAGGCCGGCAGAAAGTATTAGATTATGTGGTTGAAAAATATGGCAAAAGCCAGGTAGCGCAGATCATTACTTATGGTACCATGGCCGCCAAAATGAGCATTAAAGATGTGGCCCGTGTTATGGATCTTTCTATTGGTGAAAGTAATGCGTTGGCTAAATTAGTGCCCGATCGTCCCGGTACTTCTTTACGGAGAGTGTTGCAGGCGCCGTTTTTTAAGAAAGATGCTGAAGCCGGTCAGCGTTCTATAGAAGATGAATATAATGGACAGGACCTGGAAAACATCAAAAAAATAAGGGAGATTTATAAAGATGATTCGATACAAAGTAAGGTTTTACATGAAGCGGAAATACTTGAAGGTTCTGTAAGAAACACAGGCATTCATGCATCGGCTATCATCATCGCACCAAAAGATCTTACTGAATTAATCCCTGTTGCTTCTTCCAAAGAATCGGAATTGTGGCTAACACAAATTGATGGTAACAACATTGAAAGTGCCGGTGTACTTAAAATGGATTTCCTCGGTTTAAGAACACTCAGCATTTTGAAAACGGCGCTTCAATTAATAAAGGAAAATCATGGCATAGCAATAAACATAGATGAATTAGGATTGGAGGACGAAAAAACTTACAAACTTTTT
>JANLXV010000534.1:0-4491 GCA_031365305.1 Chitinophagaceae bacterium | reverse complement strand
CAAAATAAAAACTAATATGCCTGCTACTGGCATATTCTTTTCTGAAAAACGCAGGCCTGTTCAGGAGGTACTTGATCTTATCGAAAATAAATATGTTGACAGGGAAAATCCCGATTCGTTAGGCGATGCCGCCATTGAAGCGATATTAAATAAGCTGGACCCGCATTCAGTTTTTCTTCCTGCATCCCAGTTACAGAGCGCCATAGAAGATCTGCAGGGAGGATTCTCAGGGATCGGTGTTGAGTTTAATATTTTTAGTGATACTATAAATGTGCTTAATGTTATTAAAGATGGCCCATCAGATAAAGCAGGGGTTCAGATCGGCGATAAATTTTTAAAAGTTGGCGATTCCGTTGTTGCAGGTGTAAAAATTACAACCGACAAAATAAAAAATCTTTTGCGTGGTAAAGGTGGAAGCAAAGCAGAGATAACAGTATTGCGGGGAAATGAACAAAAGCATTTTACAGTTGTTCGTGACATGATACCGTTGTACAGTCTTGATGCTGCCTATATGATAAAAGACTCTGTTGGTTATATCCGTTTAAATAAATTTTCTGAAACTACTTACAAAGAATTTATGACTGCTGCAGAAAAGCTGAAAAAAGCAGGAATGACCGAAATGATTCTAGATCTGAGAGACAATGGTGGCGGCATTTTAGCTCAGGCTACGAACATTGCTGATGAATTTTTGAATGATGATAAATTGATCACTTACACCGATGGGAAACATAGCACTAAGAAACAATATACAGCAAGTAAAGACGGCATTTTTGAAACAGGCAAACTGGTAGTTTTAGTTGATGAAAGTTCAGCTTCGGCCAGTGAAGTATTAACCGGCGCATTACAGGATTGGGACAGGGCCACCATTGTAGGGCGAAGAACTTTTGGCAAAGGCTTAGTGCAGGAGCAATTTGATTTAAGTGATGGCTCAGGTGTAAGATTAACTGTTGCACGTTATTATACGCCGCTTGGCAGAAGTATTCAAAAGTCTTATGGCGAAGGTCCGGATGTTTACAATCATGAAGTAATCAACCGCTACTCTGATGGAGAAGTTTACAGGGATTCAGTAAGGCAGTCAAATGGTAAGCCATATAAAACCAAAAGTGGCAAAACGGTTTATGGCGGCGGCGGTATTTCACCTGATGTATTTGTGCCGCTCGATTCTGTGAGTTATGGCACAGAATTGAGCAAAGCCTTTTTTAAAGGCACCATCAACGATTTTGTGTATACCAATTATATACAGAACAAATCGGCATTCTCTGCGTTTTCATCGCCGCTGCAATTTGAAAAACAATACCAGGTTGATGATAAAACCTGGACCGATTTAAACAATTATGCAAAGAAAGATTCTGTTGATCTCACCAGGTTGCATGCCGATGAAAAAACCGCTGTTGCCAAACAAATTAAATTATTAACTGCAAGACAAATATGGAACAACGAAGGTTTGTTTGAAGTAAGTAATGCTGAAGACGAGTTTATCAGGAAGGCATTGTCGGCATTAAAGAATTAAAATAACCTGCAACTTTTCTTCTACAAAATATATCTTAATAAAAATTAGGAGGGCTAACAAAATTCTTTAACTTTCGCATCTCTTAACCTATAACCTTCTATGATATATTGTTCCAATTGCGGCAAACAAATTCCTCAAGACAGTAAATTTTGTACCTATTGCGGTGCAGAGGTCATCGCAATACCGGTTAGCGAGCCAACGCCTATTGTTCCTGTATCCCGTAGCCCATATATATTTTCTACCACCAGCGATTTCTTTCGTTCGCCGGCGTTTTGGGGCTCCCTATTGGTGCTTATAGGCTTTTTTTTACCCTGGTTTAAAAGCAGTGGTAATCTTAGTGCATTAAATATTGTAACGCAGGAATACAGTCCCGGCAAATTGCTTTTAATATTATTTCCGTTTTGCGCTTTATATACTTTAATTGATACCATTTCCGGTTTTCTTCCAGGGCGTGCCGGTGGGTTATTCAGGTTCCTGCCATTCATTTTAGTTATTGTGTACATCGCACTTTTCTTATCAGGTTACAAAAACTCAAGCACACTTACCAGCGCTAACTTTAAAGATTTGATTGCCCAGGTTGGTATTGGTATATGGCTTACCATCATTGGTTCTTTTATTATGATGTTTCACTTTAGCAGCAGGCGTATACGAAAGGCTGTATATAAGTAGATTTACCCATCTTTTTTGATTTGAGTAACTTAGAGGCCAAATAATAATTATGTGGCTTAACAGCATTTTAGATACCATCGGCAACACACCACTCATCAGGCTTAACAAGATTACAAATCAAGTACCCTGTACTGTTTTGGCTAAGGTTGAATACTTTAACCCAGGTAACTCTATTAAAGACAGAATGGCCATAAAGATGGTTGAGGTTGCAGAGCAACAGGGCAAACTAAAACCTGGCGGCACAATAATAGAAGGCACTTCCGGTAACACAGGCATGGGGCTGGCACTGGCCGCATGTGTAAAAGGTTATAAATGTGTTTTTGCAACAACAGATAAGCAATCCAAGGAGAAAGCTGATATTTTAAAAGCTGTTGGAGCTGAAGTAATTGTTTGCCCAACAAACGTGGAGCCGGACGATCCGAGAAGTTATTATTCTGTTTCGGCAAGATTAGCAAAAGAAATTCCCGATTCTTTTCACATGAATCAATACGACAACCTCGCTAACCGGGAAGCCCATTATGAAACTACGGGGCCGGAATTGTGGGCACAAACCGAAGGTAAGATCACGCATCTTGTTGTAGCCACCGGTACAGGCGGCACAATAACCGGCACAGCTCAGTATCTCAAAGAAAAAAATCCTGCTATTAAAATTTGGGCAATAGATGTATATGGTTCTTTATTAAAAAAATATCATGAGACGGGTGAGATAGATATGAACGAAGTACATCCTTATATTACTGAAGGTATAGGTGAAGATTTTGTGCCCGCCAATTATGATATGAGTTTAATAGATAAGTTTGAGTTGGTGAACGATAAAGACGGAGCAGTTATGGCAAGGCGCATTTCAAAAGAAGAAGGCATTTTTGTTGGCTACAGTTCAGGCAGTGCCTTGCAGGGTTTAATGCAATTAAAAAAAGAGCTAAAAAAAGATGACCTGGTTGTAGTGGTTTTTTGTGATCATGGCAGCCGCTATGTGGCTAAAGTGTACAACGATCAATGGATGATGGAACGTGGCTTTTTGGAAGTTAAAACTTTTAAAGACCTGGTGAATGGCAGGGGAACAAAGCGCCTGGTTACCATTAAAGCCGGGCAAACTACCGCTGAGGCTATTGAATTAATGAAGAAATATGAAATTGAAAATATTCCTGTAATTGAAAATGATAATATTGTCGGTGCGCTGAGTGAAAGCGGCATCTTTAATAAAATTTTAAGTGATCCTGAAATAAAAGACCAGCCTGTACAATCAATCATGGAAAAGCCCTATCCTATGGTGGCTTTTGATGCGCCGGTAGAACGCTTAAGTAAATTAATCACCAAAGAATCCGGCGCCATTTTAAGTAAAGATGATAGCGGAGAATTACACATCGTTACCAAGTACGATCTTATACAAAGCCTGATCAAGTAGAATTACTTTTCAGAGCGTAATAAAAGTATTTGGCGCAAATGCAGTCCGGCGCCATGTTTCAGCTTTTTAAACAGGCAACCCATCTTATTAGTTTAATTGATTTTACTATTATTAAAGTTGATTTTTACCTGCTGTGTCATAAGCTTTTTACTATACCTAACGGTAAAAACCATAATGCAATAAAAGAGCAGTAATGCTATTGTGAGGGGATGGCGGTAATCTATCTTTGAGTTCAGAAGTTGATTGGTGCTACGAAGCATTAATCGAAACAAATCCAAAAATCCTAAGAAAGGCAGAATCCATCCAAGTTCCAAAAAAAGCCAAATTTAATCCGGTATCAGTCAACTTCTATTTTTTTAAATCCAACATCCGGGCAAAAGCCGCTATCCAAATTTTAAGAAAACCATTGGTCACGATGATGCCAAAAGCTATGTGCCAAACTAATATCCGTTGAAAGACATTAATCCTGTTGAAACCCGCTATTAAAACCAATCCCTGGGATGACCTGTAACTGAAACCAAAAAATAATTGGAAAGAGAGAAACCTCTGTAAAGTAACTGCGCCCACAGCCGGCAAATGAATTAAAAGCTATGGCCGAACAAAGTTAAACTCCTGCACTAATCCTGCGGGAGTTTTTTATGGATGTGAGCCAAGCAATACAAACAATAAAAAAGCAGCCATAGCAAGTTAATAATAGCTATGTGCTGCTTTAATGATATTGGATGCAGGAAAGTTACACTTTTAATTGGCCTTCAACGCCGTCATCTGAAGTTTTACCAGTTACAACAGAAGCCATGATTTTTATAAGAGAAACCAGCTTGTTATTTTTTGTGTCCCAATAGTAGGCATCTTCAGGCGTTACTTTTATGAGCGTAAGATTGGGATCATCTTTGCCTTCAGGAAACCA
>JANLXV010000531.1:0-1612 GCA_031365305.1 Chitinophagaceae bacterium | reverse complement strand
GGCCGGCAAACCTATACCGGCTTATCAAATGAATTTAAAATGATTGGTAATCCGTATGCGTCATCCATTGACTTTAAAACTTTGGCAAAATCTAATTTGCCTGATAATTATTATTTATGGGACCCATTGATAACAACAGGGCAAGGCGTAGGCGGATATGTGGCTTTCACAAGAGTTGGCAGTGGTTATGTAGCGGCGCCTGCGCCTGTTAGCCCGCTTGATTTAAATGGCACTATTCAATCTGGCACAGCCTTTTTTGTAAAATTTAATGCAGGCGGAGGAACATTAACTGTTGATGAATCTGCGAAGGTGTCCGGCAGCGTTGTAGTCAACGCTCCTATAACATCACCGACGCAATTACGCACCAACCTTTTACTTAACACACCTGAAAGAACTTTGATGGATGGCGTATTGAATCTTTATGACCCTTTGTTTTCAGATTCAGTAGATGATAATGATATTTATAAGATGGTCAACATTTCTGAAACGCTTGCCTTGGTTAGTAGCAAATCATATTTGTCTATTGAAAGGAGGTCGCCGATAAAAGCAACGGACACCATATTTTTACACCTGAACCAGATAAAACTCCGTTTTTATAAATTTGAGTTTATAGCAGATAACTTAAACAGGCCCGGTCTTTCGGCTTACCTTGAGGATACTTACGACAGCTCTAAAACGCTTATTAATCTTACCGGAACAACCACTATAAATTTTGAGGTGGTTAATAATCCGGCTTCATACAAAACATCACGTTTCAGGATAACATTTAAACAGGCAGAACTGCCTTTCAGGTTTACATCTTTAAAAGCAGTACTTAAAAATAATTTGGCTGATATAACTTTTACAACTGTAAATGAAAAACATATTAATAATTATAAAGTGCAGCGGTCATACGATGACATTCATTTCTCTGATGTTTTTACCACATATCCTATTTCATCTGGCAACGATTCATCCCTGTATAACTTCAAAGATGAAAAGGTACGTACAGGTGATAATTATTACAGGATAAAAAGCCTGAACAGCAAAGGTGATAGCTTGTTTAGTGAAACCGCTAAAGTGGTTTTTGAAAGTAATGCCAAACTTGTGACAATAGCGCCAAACCCGGCCTCTCATGGAATAATTAATTTAAAAATGTATCATAAGATTTCCGGTAATTACGGTATAAAAATTATGAACAACAGCGGGCAAATAATATCTGACCAAACTATTTATCATAGTGAAGATGATATAGATCAAAAATTTGCCGTAGGCAGTATGCTTGCAAGTGGCACCTATTATATTCAAATTTTAAACCCTGCAAATGAAGTCGAAATTTTAAAATGCCTTTACTTCAAATAATGCAGTAGTCATAGAGTATACTTCCATTTGGCAGGCAGCCTGGCAGGGCAATCACTAATGAGTCGTTTAACTTAATACAACTCTTCTACGTCAACCCATTGCATAGGGTAATTAGTCTTCTTTATATATGTGTAAAACTATGTCGCCTATGTTTATATAGTGGTGAGAAAAATTTGCAATACTCGCAAAATTGAACCTAAGGCCACATAGCATACTGATCAAAAAAAGTAAATCCCATATTGATTAGGTTTGTATAATTGCAATTCAGGTT
>JANLXV010000518.1:0-6182 GCA_031365305.1 Chitinophagaceae bacterium | reverse complement strand
GCATGTTGTGGCTTACAAAGATGATCGTTCTACCTTCCGAATGAGAAACTTCCCGCATTTTACCGAGGCATTTTTTTTGAAAGTCGGCATCTCCAACAGCAAGCACTTCATCCACTATTAAAATATCCGGTTCCAGGTGAGCGCCTACCGCAAAAGCAAGCCTTACATACATGCCGGAAGAATATCTTTTTACAGGCGTATCAATAAAACTTTCAATGCCTGAAAACTCAACTATCTCATCAAATTTAGTATTGATCTCAGCTTTGCTCATGCCGAGTGTATAGCCGCTGATATAAATATTTTCCCTGCCTGTCAGTTCGGGATGGAAACCAGTGCCTACCTCTAAGAGACTGGCAACTTTCCCTTTCCCGTTAACAGTGCCCCTCGTGGGTTTTACAATCCTGGAAATTATTTTTAGCATAGTGGATTTTCCTGAACCGTTACTTCCAATTATGCCTAGCGCTTCGCCTTTTACAACGTCAAAACTCACATCTCTTAATGCCCATAAAATGCCTTTGCTATGTTCTTCAGATATGGAGTTTGTGGCAGATTCAAAAAAAGTATTTTGGCTTTTTAATATATTTTTATGCCACCAAAAGGTGAGATCCTGGCGCAGCGAACCTGTACCGATAGTGCCTAAGCGGTAAACCTTTGATAGATCTTTTACACTTATAACAATATCGTTATCCGGGTTACTCATATAACGTCTATCAATTTATCGCCCTGTTTATTAAATAACAGCAAGGCCGAGAAGACAAGTATTAGCATGAAAACAATACTGTATAAAAGCTGGTAAGTATTCACCATACCTTCTCCCAAAAGCGCCAGTTTAAATAATTCAAAAAGAGGCGTAAGTGGGTTTAGCATCACTATCCATTTTAATGAATGTTTTATGTAACTCAGCGGGTAAATAACCGGTGTAAGAAACATAAGTGACCTTATTAATAAAGAGGCAAAATTTGCCATGTCTCTATACTTTGCTGTGATTACTGAAAAAATAACGCCTGCACCAAAAGCTGTTGCACCCACTAATATTATGGCCAATGGAAATGCAAAAAGCCAGGCTGATGCCGGAAGAGCGGTCTTTTTCACCAATACATAATAAGCTATCATTATTAACAAAAATCCAAATTGTATGGAGAACCTGAAAAATTGTGTGATCAGATCTGATAGTGGAATAATGATGCGTGGAAAATATACCTTGCTAAAGATGTGGGCGTTTGAGCGGAAGGTTCCGGAGATATCGCTAAACGTATCATTAAAAAAGTTCCACAATACAATACCTGAAAAATAAAATAAAACCTGCGGAGCCTGGCCCGTAGATACGCCTACTAATCTGCCGAAAACAGTAACATAGATCGCCAGGGTTATTAAAGGTTGAAATAAAATCCAAAGCGGTCCTAAAACGGTTTGCTGGTAATTGAGCAAAAAATTTTTTCTCACCAGGCTCATTAAGAAATGGCGATATGACCACAAGGTTTTAAAGCTTTCATTCCAATAGCTGGTTTTAGCGCTTATCGTCCAATCCCATTTATTTGTTGGTGAAAGCATGCTAAATATTTGTAACAGGTATTTGCAAAGATGAGATAGTATTTTTTTGCAGCGATGGAAGTTTAATAATGCTCACTTAGATAATTAAACATTTTTTCTTCGGTGGTGGCATGTAACACTTTGGCGCCTGAAAGGGCCGGAAATATAGTCTCAAATTCTTTAAAGTAATGTTCGATACCACTTTTTGAAAGTATAACATTTATGCCGCCAAAATAACTGGCTAAAGCGCTTGTGCCGCCATGTACCGATATAAAACGATTACAATTAGCATAAACCATTAATTGCAAATGATTAAAGTTTTTTACTATTGCATTGTCCGCTGGCATAAGATCAGAGAGAATAATAACGCCGGGAAAATTATCACGAATCCATTGAAATTCGTCAAGATTTAAGATGGCGCTGTTATCAGGTACTATTTCCTTAACCAATGGCCTGTTGTATATAATTTGATATTTATCGCCAAAGGTTGAAAAAAATCGTTCTAATATTTTTTTATTGAAATAATTCAGCGGGGAATGTTCCCATTCAGTATTGTATTTGTTGGCAATAATTAATAAAGGTTTATTAAAAACAAAAATATCATTCTTATAAATTTCTTTCAATGGAACAGGTATCCATTTTTTATAACTGAAATCTTTATTGTGCGTCATATTGGGGATCTCGTATTCTTCGTCGTGCATCCAATCTCTCTCTGTATAATGCTCAACATGATTTTTGCTGAAGAAGTATAATTCCTTTGTATGTGTGCAGGAAATTGTTTTATCAAGCGTTCCATTTAAAAAATGCCAATAGGCAAACGGAAGCACAAAAGTAAGCTCCTGCTGAAACTCGCCATGGTAGCTTATAACCTTATACTTTTTTTTACTGAAGTAATCCCGGTAATAATAATTAACCTGAAATAACCTGCTGTAATAATTATCTCTTATATAATTCCTATATTTTTTCGGAACACCTGAATGCCTGAGCTTTGTAGCAACATAAAGTAGTTTTAAAAAAAATTTTTGCATGTAAGGTTTTGTTGATAACGCCTTATCAATTCCTGCAATCTCGGGTAAACGGCTTGTTCTAATTAGGGGGCTTAAATATATCATTTTTATTTTAGCGAGGCAACTCGGCCTATTTAATCAATAAAAGAACATAATCAACATAAGTGACTTTAACGGCGGGGGATAAAACATATTGTATCTATTACAGAATGCCGAATACGTATAAATAATTAACTTTCAGGCAGATTTACAAATAATACTGCTTAATTAACGGCTACATTCATCAATGATTTTTTTCAGGCTAATCATTTATACAAAACATATTTTGAAATATAGAGCCGGCATGTTGTGGCTGGTGTTTATTATTTTTCTTCCGTATATGTCTTTTGCTCAATTATGTGAAGGCAGCTTAGGCGATCCTGTAGTAAACATAACTTTTGGCAGCGGCGCTAATCCTGGTAGTGAAATCAATGCGGATCTCACCAACTATTATTTTCAACCTTATTCATGCCCTAATGATGGCAGTTACACTGTAGCCAATTCTTCGCCGGACTGTTTTGGCAACACCTGGCATTCGATAGCTGAAGATCATACAAGCGGTGATGTGAGTGGTTACATGATGATTGTAAATGCCTCTTTTACTCCCGGCGTTTTTTATGTAGATACTGTTGCGGGCTTATGCGGTGGAACTACCTACGAATTTGCCACATGGATATTGAATATTCTTAAACCTGATGTATGCTCAAATGAAAGCCGTCCGAACCTGACCTTTAATATCGAAACTGTTGACGGAACGATTTTAAAAACATATCAAACAGGAGATATATACACTTCGGCTACGACACAATGGAAGCAGTACGGCACTTTTTTTTCAACGCCTGATAATATTTCAACAGTCGTTATCCGGCTTACAAACAATGCCCCGGGCGGATGTGGTAACGATTTACTTTTAGATGATCTTACCTTCAGGCCATGTGGCCCTAAGATAACGATGATGCTCGATGGCACGCCTTCTCTTTCAAAAGATATTTGTATCGGAAATAATTCTTCTGTAACCCTTGGCTTTACAACTGCGGGGGAATTTACTGACCCGTTTTATCAATGGCAAATAAGTATTGACAATGGCATAACCTGGGCTGATATAGCCGGGGCCAATGCTGATAAATATATAAGATTGCCTGAAGATGAGCCGGGTAAATATTTATATAGAATTGCTGTAGCACAGGCAAGTAATTTTTCAATTCCATCCTGCAAAATATTTTCTGATGTGGTATCCATTACCGAAAATAATATTCCTGTTATTGAAGCAACCAATAACAGCCCGCAATGCATTGGTAAATCAGTAACCTTATCGGTAACCGCAGGGTTAACATACGCCTGGACAGGTCCGCAGGCTTTTAAAAATTCTTCCCAGCAGGCGGTGATCTCTTCAGTAAGCGAGGCTTCAAAAGGCACTTATTATGTAAAGGTTACCTCCGCCCAGGGTTGTATAAATACAGATTCAACAATTGTTAGCTTAGAGAATTCGCCTGTTGTTAACGCAGGCGAAGATGTAAATATATGTAAAGGCAAAACTGCAATACTTAATGGAAATGCTTCAGGTTATATCGAATTAGCCTGGTTGCCGTCTTCAACGTTATCTGATGTTCAAAGTAAAACACCTGTAGTTAGTCCTAAAGATTCCACACAATATATTTTTAAAGCCGGTAATGGCGTGTGCGAAGTTTTTGATACCGTGGCGGTAAATGTGTATGATCTGCCTGTTGCAAATGCTGGAGAAGACAAGGTGACCATAAAGAATAATCCTGTTTTACTTGACGGTACTGCAGGAGGCACCGCCGTTATTTTTACCTGGTCGCCGGATTTAAATATTAGTTCTCCAAATCAATTACAGCCATTAGTAACACCCCCGGTAAGCTCGTTTTACATACTGAAAGTTGCATCAAACAACGGCTGTGGTGTTGCTGCTGATTCTGTATTTGTAAAAGTTTACCAGGGCCTTTTTATACCTAATGCTTTTTCCCCAAATGGTGATGGAGTGAATGATGCCTGGCGTATTGAAACGTTAGCTGCATTTCCGCAAGCGGAATTAATAGTATATAACAGGTTTGGCGAAATGGTGTTTAATAACAAGGGCAACCGGTTATATTGGAACGGCGACTTTAAAGGTAAAAAAGCAGAAGCGGGCACTTATGTATATGCCTTGGCTTTAAAAAAAGGCGATCCGGTTTTAAAAGGCGTGGTAATATTGATGAGGTAAAATGATACACCTTTGCTCATGCAATACCTGCTCTCTGTATTATTTTTAGCCGGAATTTTTGAATTACACATCCCTCAAAAAATATTTTTTTTTAATAGGAATAAAATTTGCTATAGATATTTCCGTTGATTATATGATAAATTTTTAACTGTTATGTTTAAGGCAAAGCTTTGATAACTATTAATCCCCACAGGCAAATGGTAAAGAGAATCCTGATACTTGATGATGATACAGACATTCTTACCATTTGCGTTTTTATTCTTGAAGATCTTGGCTGGGAAGTGCATACAAGAACAAATTGTAACAATATCCTCGAAACGGTTTCTGAAGTACAGCCTTCTTTGATATTGATGGATAACTGGATACCTGAAACCGGAGGCGTTATAGCGACTAAGCTTATAAAAGGTCATGACACATTTAAGAAAATTCCGGTTATTTATTTTTCAGCAAATCATGACATTAAAAATTTATCAGAGCAGGCCGGTGCAGATACTTATCTCGAAAAGCCTTTTGATATCAGTCATTTTGAAAAAAAGATTTCATCCTATATAAAAAATTGATTGTTACCTCAACAGCGACAGTAGATGAGTATTAATACCTTCAATTTTTTATTTTAAACTTTTCAATATTTTTTTCACCTTATGCTACCTGGTCTGAAAATGCTTAATTGCGGGAATGTATTATTGACGCACGTGATAAGAACACTTTAATAAGAATAAACCCTATAAATGAATAAGAAGAAAATTTTAGTTGCTGATGATGATCCGGGAATAGTGGATGCCATGCAGATATTACTGGAAGAGCAGGGTTATAATGTAATGACCACTTTGAATGGCGAAAACGTTCCTGAAATGTGTTTAGATAAACCGGATCTTATTTTTTTAGATATCTGGATGTCTGGTGTAGATGGCAATGTTATCTGTAAACAGCTTAAGTCCTCGGAAGAAAATAAAGACATACCTGTTATCATGTTTAGCGCCAACAGGGATACCAGGGAAATTGCGCTGCAATGTGGTGCTAATGGTTTCCTGGCAAAGCCTTTTGAAATTACAGAACTCATGCGGCTTGTACATCAATATATTCCGTCTTAGGCGGGAAGTATTGAGGTGTCCGCTGTCAGGCCTCAGCTATCAGCAATCAGGTTTCAAATGAGAAATCAGCTATGAGCTATCAGCTTTCGGCAAGCCAATATCTAATATCTAAATATCTAATATCTAATATCCAAATATCTAAAGTCTCCATCTTACAAAGGCTTCCATTGCTGCATATTTGGTAAGGCCCAAATCACCATAAAGTTTTGCTGTATTGGAATTGCGTTCTTCTGCTCTTTGCCAAAACTCCCTGCTATCACTTCCCTGAAAGGGCACACTGTCTTTTTGTGATTG
>JANLXV010000510.1:0-4947 GCA_031365305.1 Chitinophagaceae bacterium | reverse complement strand
AAAAAAACTTTTAAGAAAGAAAACCAGGAATTGGAGATGAGCGTAAACACAAGCCTTGGCAATAACTTTTTTAGAGGTAATACGAACCAGTTCATTCAACCAAAAGACTCATTGTTTTATGGCACAAAAAGTAATAATACGGGTAAGGAAAACGAATCGCAAATAGAGGTAAATTATACCCAGCCTTTAAAGAAAACTGTTACGCTTGGTACGGGTGGCAAAATAAGTTTTGTAGATATTTCAAGCAATGCCAATGTGCTGATGTTTAAGCCGCAGTTAAAAGGGTTTTTTTATAGCCCCGCTTTGTCTAATACCCTTAACTATCATCAAAAAGTGTATGCCGTATATAGTGAGATAAGCTTTGCTGTAACGAAGGCTGTTACAGCAAAAATTGGTGGCAGGTATGAGCGCACTGAAATCAACGCTTATTTTTCAAATGCGCAGCAACAGACCAATACACCGGGTTACAACACCCTCGTGCCATCTGTATTTCTTATGAAAAGATTTGGAGAAAAACAAACACTTAAGTTCAGCTATTCTAAAAGAATTGAGCGGCCGGATTATGGTGATCTTAATCCTTTCATCAATACAAATGATCCGCAAAATTTAAGCGCCGGAAACCCTTACCTGTTGCCGGAAATTGGCAACCGTTATGAATTAGCTTACAATAAAGATTTTGGATCGGCCGGTTCCTTCATGATCAACTTTTTTTACCGGGCAAACAATCATGATATACAACCTTTTATTGTCTACTATACGTCGCTTAAAGTGGGCGACACCATTTATAATAATGTTGCCCTGAGCAGGCGTGAAAATATCGGCCTTGAAAAAAATGCCGGCGTTAATATTTTTGGTGATCTGCGGCCATCAGCCAAGCTGAGTTTGCGCAGCAATATTTTCCTGTTTAGAAGACATACAATTAATGCGCTTGATCATGGTTATAATTCCACCAGCTTTAATTACCGTTTCAATCTTAATGCGAGCTACCAGTTTAATAAGCTGCTGGCGGCTGAAGTTTTTGGCAACTTTAATTCCGCCAGGCATGAAGCGCAGGGCCGGTATCCTTCCTTTACATCTTACAGTGTGGCTGTGCGCCAGCAATTGTCGAAGAAAAAAGGCAGCATAGCTTTAACTGCCGCTAACCCTTTTAGTAAGTATGTTAACCAGAGGACGGCAGTTTTCGGACCTGGATTTTTAGTAAACAGTATTCGCCGCATTCCTTTCAGATCTTTTGGTATAAATTTCACCTGGAAGTTTGGCAAGTTAGAGTTTAAGAAAAATAAAGAAGAGAACAACAGTAACCTCAACCCTGCAACAGTTGAATAAGATGGATTGATTTCATACATCAATCATTTATAGTATTAGATTTGTTTCAAAGGTTAACAAAGAAAGTGAAATTAACTTCAACCAACGGTAATTTTAAAACGGGTGCAATCATCATCGGTATTATCATTGCTTTGTTTGTGCTCTGGAATATTTTCTCTCCCGGCTCGCGGCAACAGTCTGCGCAGCCAAACGTTATCGGCATACTTGCAGCGGGCCTGGTTATTGGCGCCGTCATCATGTTTCTCATCTGGAGACTTACCATGGGTGGTAGTAAAAAAGTAGTTACAGAAAGCTCACACACCATTGTTGAAAGTATAAGAAAAGTGTTTAAGATTGTATGCGCCGAAGGCCACTTTAACGAGCTGTATAATTTTGAAGAAACAAAAAAATTTCTCGGGTTTATTCCCTCAACTAAACGTGCACTGGTTATTATTGAAGCCAAAGTTTTGGTTGGTTTTGATTTTGAAAAATGTGAATGGGAACTGGATGAAACAAAGCGTACCATCAAGCTTATATCTTTTCCTGAGCCGCAAATACTAAGCATTGAACCTGATTATAAATATTACAATTTTGATGAAGGCATTTTTAATTTGCTGAACCGTAAAGACCTTACTGACATACAGGCCAATGGCAAAAAGCAGGTAGAGATATCTGCTATAAAAAGTCATTTGCCACGCATTGCTGCTGAGCAAATGCGTACCATTCTACTGGAAGTTGTTGAATCAAAAAACTGGCATCTGGAGAATACCTATAAGATCACAGAGCCAAAGAAAATTGCCTGACATATTTAACCACTATCGTTAATAAAAAGGAAACCTGCTCTTGTAATTAAACGACAGACAAATTTTTTCAAATTCAATAAAGTTATTTAAACAGGCTTTTTAAAAAATTGATCTTAACTAAGATTGATTTAACGTATACCGTTCATCCGGATAAAAAAAATATTAACCTGCCAAAGGATTATTTTTAATACAACCTTTAACTTTTTCACATGAGCATCCGCAAATTTTACAAGGCCTATGCGCCTGTATACATCATTACTTTTCTATTGCTTTTTTTTGAAGCTTACAATGCCAACAGCCAGTCCGCCGGAAGCCCTGTAAATGGCTATGACAAAGCATCATACGACATTAGCCAGGCAGGCAAATTCATGAAAGACTGGATGATAGCCGGCCCAATTACAGTAAGTAGCTCCGCTGGCAACCCGGATAATGCCACACAGGAAAAAGTGTTTAAAACGGATGAGCTGAGTTTAATAAATATTGTTGCCGGCAAGCCTTTAGCCCCGGTAAAAATTAAAGACAGTACTTACACATGGCAGCCTTATACTTCGCCTGATGATGTTGTAAACCTTGACTCTTTTTACCATAATAAAGATTTTGTATACGCTTATGCTTTGGCACAAATCAATTCACCAAAAGCCCAAACCGTGTTTGTGGGTATTGGCAGTGATGATGGCATAAGAGTATGGCTGAATGGCAAAATAGTACATGATAACTGGATACCAAGATCTGCAACAAAAGATGATGACTTTGTACCTCTAAACCTCGTGAAAGGTCCTAACCAGTTGTTACTGAAAATACAGGATATGCAGGGTGGCTGGGCTTTTGTAACAAGGCTGCTTGATAAGACAGCGCTGGCCGGCCAATTAACTTCTGCAGCAGCTACAGGTAAAATTGATAAAATAAAATTGCTGACGGATAATGGCGTTAACGTAAATACAGCCGATGAAAATGGCATAACGCCACTGGTTGCTGCAACCATAGCCGGCAGAACTGATATAGCAGGAATGTTAGTAAAAGCAGGTGCCAAACAATTTGCGGTGCCCTCAGGCGAGGTGCTTGTTGATAATTATTATAAAGGCTTAAAAACTAAAGTAACACCTGGCATAGCCGTGCTGGTGGCAAAAGACGGCAATGTTTTGTACCGGAGAGGCTTTGGCTATGCTGACGTAAAAAATAAAATACCCGCCACACCGGATACCAAATTCCGCATTGGCTCTGTAACCAAACAATTTACTGCCGCAGCTATTTTAAAGTTGCAGGAAAATAATCTGCTGAGTGTAAATGATAAATTATCCAAATTCATTCCTGATTTTCCAAGGGGAAATGAGGTAAGTATTCACCAGTTGCTCACCCATATTTCCGGTATACACAGTTATACAAGTCACGAAGATTTTATTAATAAAGTAACCGCCCCAATTTCCCCGGATACATTAGTGAATGCTATTAAAAAAGATTCGTTTGATTTTAAACCCGGCGACAGATGGATGTATAATAATTCTGCTTATTTCATTTTGGGATACATCATCAGTAAAGTATCGGGTATGCCTTATGCCGATTATCTTAAAAAGACTTTTTTTGAACCGCTGCACATGAACAACACCGGTGTGCATTATGCAGGCATAAAACTTGAGCATGAGGCAAAAGGCATCACCAAAAAAGATAACCAATATGTTGAAGGCACCAATTGGGACATGTCATGGGCAGGTGGCGCCGGTGCCCTATATTCTACAGTGGATGATCTGCTGAAATGGAACCAGGCTTTGTATGGCGGTAAAGTATTAAGTAAACAAAGCCTTGATGCAGCGCTTACGCCGGTCGTGTTGAATAATGGCGAAAAGGCAATACCGAACTATGGTTATGGGCTTGGTATTTTAAAGTATAGAGGTGAAAATGTTGTGGGACATAGTGGCGGACTTAATGGATTTTTAACCCAGCTTCAATATTTCCCGGATGAAAAATTAACCGTTGTCATGTTTGTGAATACGTCTGAGCCAGAAGTATTATTCGATCCTAATAAAATTGCCGAAGCTTTTTTATGGAATAAAATGGATAAGCAAATCTCCCTGGTAGAATCTGCTGTTAAGCCAAAAAATCTTCAGCAATATGCAGGCAGATACGACCTTGCCGGCATTGGCGTAATCACCGTGACAACGGAAGGCGATAAAATATTTTCACAGATCAGCGGGCAGGCTAAATATGAAATTTTCCCCGCTGCTGAAGATGAGTTTTTTTGGAAGGTGGTTGAGGCAAAGATCAAATTCAGCAAAGGTGATAAAGGCGATATTGCACAGGCAACCTTATTTCAAAACGGGCAGGAATTCAAAGCAAAAAAAATAGCAGAAGAAACCATCGTGAATGTGGCGCCCGAAATTCTGAATACTTACTTAGGCAAATACAAGCTGCAGGAAAATGTTATTGTTAATGTTACTAAAGAGAATAATAAACTATTTGCAGAACCTACAAATCAGCCAAAAGTTGAAATGCAACCCGTATCAGATAGCGAGTTCGTGATCAAAGAAATAAATGCCAGGCTTTCATTTATTAAAGAGAATGGCAAAGTGACGAAGATAAAACTGCACATGAACAACTCAGATACTGATATGCCTAAAATTGAATAGAATTTATGCTTTTTTACTAGTCACGGGAATGCTTTTACATTATAATAATTATCGGGAGGTAAATCTCACCACTACTATTGCTTGCATGCAGTATTACGCTTTTCACAGGTTTTGAATTTCAGCTTTTAAATGGGAATGTGTTTAACTACGATGCTCCATATCAGCCAAAATTGAAAAACAAAAGTTTAAACACGTCGTACCTCCGCCCCTATTTTGGC
>JANLXV010000469.1:0-1911 GCA_031365305.1 Chitinophagaceae bacterium | reverse complement strand
TTATTTATGGTTACCTTATGTAACGGCAAAATATATTAAGGCCACGACCGATAGAGCAATCTTAGATGAGCAAATACATTTCCTGGAAGGGCGTCAGTTGGCAGCAGGCGAAGATTCTTATTTTGATCTTTTTATTACCTCTGATGATACGGCGGCTTTGTATGACCACTGTGTAAAAGCGATTGAACATGCGCTAAAGTTTGGCATGCATGGCCTGCCGTTTATAGGCTCCGGCGATTGGAATGATGGTATGGATAAAGTAGGCAATCATGGGAAGGGTGAAAGTGTGTGGCTCGCCTTTTTTCTTTATGATGTACTGCTTCAGTTTACCGATGTAGCGCTATTGAAAAATGATGAAGCGTTCGCTCTGAAATGTAAAACGGAAGCAGAAAAATTACGCATTAATACAAATGAAAATGCATGGGATGGAGAATGGTACCGGCGTGCTTATTTTGATGATGGCACACCGCTTGGCTCGCACCAAAATGAAGAATGTAAAATTGATTCCATTGCACAAAGCTGGTCGGTATTATCCGGAGCCGGTGATGCCGATAGAATAAATACAGCCATGCAGTCGGCAGATAAACACCTTGTTCGTAAAGAAGACGGAATTATACAATTGTTTAATCCACCGTTTGATAAATCCGGCCTTGACCCGGGCTACATAAAAGGTTATGTGCCGGGTGTACGGGAAAATGGTGGTCAATACACACATGCTGCAATCTGGTTAGTGATGGCATTTGCTGCGATTGACAACAAACAAAGAACCTGGGAATTATTA
The DNA here is from genome assembly GCA_031365305.1 of Chitinophagaceae bacterium. Taxonomy (GTDB): domain Bacteria; phylum Bacteroidota; class Bacteroidia; order Chitinophagales; family Chitinophagaceae; genus Ginsengibacter. Next base: position 1,130 of record JANLXV010000469.1, on the reverse strand, counting down.
CAAATGATCAACCCGGTAAACAGGACCAGCAGTGAAGAAAAAATCACCAGGTATAAAACAGAACCTTATGTAATAGCTGCTGATGTTTACGCTGAACCAAAGCACAAAGGGCAGGGTGGGTGGACGTGGTACACCGGTTCGGCGGGCTGGATGTATCAACTGATTATTCATTCCTTTATCGGTTTAAAAAGAGAAGGCGATACATTGAGCTTTACGCCTTGTATTTCGGAAGAATGGAAAACATTTAAAGTTCACTACAGATACTTGAACACCAGGTATCATATTGTCTTTACCCAAAAAGATGGCACAGATTCAATAATGGTAATAGAGGATGGTGTGAAGCAGGAAAATAATATGATTACACTTACGGATGATGGAGCTGAACATAATATTCAAATCATTTTATAAACTGACAATGCAAAGTGAATATTTTATTGTATCTGATAGTTTTAAAATAACTATTCAGGGGTTAGCTCTTGTTGCGGGCAATCAATTTAATATCTATAGCGGAAGTTCAAATTATGGATTGTACACTATAGTAGGTGTTGAAGGAGATACTTATACTACTTCTACAAGAATGCCTGCTTTGAGCGGACATTATACAATTAACCTTATCACAGGGCAACTTCGTATCGCATAGAGATTTTAAACCACAAAAGTTAATCCATGTTTCTAAACTATGCCTGCAAATAATTTCAACATTAAAGGTTTATCTGGCAAGCAGGTTAGCACTGCCAGGGAAAAATATGGATACAACCGTTTGTCCTATAAAAAAGAGAATGGTTTTTTTGATGCACTAATAAGCCTGGCGAAAGAACCAATGGTTGTTTTACTTCTTGTAGCATCCGCTATCTATTTCATAAGCGGTGATATTGGCGATGGAATCTTTCTCGCCGCCGCTATTGTATTGGTGGCCACTATTTCTTTGTACCAAAATTCCAGAAGCCGCAACGCTTTGGAGAAATTAAAAAGCTTCACACATCCCTCTTGTAAAGTTATCAGAAACGGTAAGGTGGAAGAAATAAATAGCGAAGAGTTGGTGATTGGCGACAGTATCATGGTGGAAGAAGGTACTTCTGTTGCCGCAGATGGAACCATCATTCATTCCAATGATTTTTCCGTAAACGAAG
>JANLXV010000456.1:0-15839 GCA_031365305.1 Chitinophagaceae bacterium | reverse complement strand
AGTGGTGCCATCGAACAGGTCTTCGCCAGGATGAATTTCATAGCATACATCCACACCACATTCATCAAAAGCATTTAGTATCGGCAGCCACCTTTTCGCCAATTCTTTAAAGCCATCTTCAACAAGCCCGTCGGGCCGCTGCGGCCAGGGAAAAACAGTATGCCATAACAAAGACCCGCTAAAAGTAGCATGTGCATTCAACCCTAAATTTTGCGAAGCTTTTGCCGCATATTTTAATTGCTGAACCGCCCATTCTGTTCTGGCTGTTGAATTTTTACGCACATTTTCCGGCGCGAAACTATCAAACATCAGATTGTAAGCAGGGTTCACGGCAACAAGCTGGCCTTGCAGGTGCGTGGATAATTCTGTGATCTCCAAGCCTCTTTCATTCACCTTTCCTTTCAGTTCATCAGCATACGTTTTGCTCTCCGCAGCTTGCTTAAGGTCTATAAACCTTGCGTCAGTCGTCGGTATTTGAACCCCCACAAAACCAAGACTTTTGGCCCAGTCACAAATACTTTCGAGGCTGTTGAACGGAGGTTGATCCCCAATAAACTGGGCTAAAAAAATACCAGGTCCTTTTATAGTTTGCATTCTGTTTAAATTTCTATTTCCTTGATCCGTATCTTGATTTTGTTAGCCATGCGATGACCGATAATCAATGTGCCCTTTTTTATTAATTCTTTACGTTTGATAATAATTTCCAAAGTTGGAATATGAAACACTGCATCAAAATGTCCGGGGCCTAAGATAAATTATTGAATAAAATGATATTGTATTTGTGAAAATTATTTTTCCAAAATCATTGTCATGAGTTAAAATAACCTGGCGTGAACTAAAACATTTATCAATTATATATTGATCACTCACACCACAAATATTCAGTTGATATATTTTCATCTGCAAAAAATTTCAGGACTTCACTCATGAATATTACAGTTCATCTTCTATTAGAATTTCATTCTTTATAAATTGTGCTGCGTATGTTATTGCTTCTTCAACGGAGCTTTTCGGCAAATGCCTGTTTTGATGGTAGATGTCAGCAATTGTAGCACCACTTGCAAGCCATTCTAAAATTATTTCAACGCTTATTCTGGAACCGGCAATTATTGGTTTTCCATTAAGAATAAGCGGGTCTGATATTATAAAACTGAACTGCATGACATTTATATATAAAAAAATTAAATTGTATAATCAGTCCATTTTTTATCAGACTCTCCTGAGGCAACAACATGATCAATGAAAGCCATGCCTCTGATCCCTTCATCAACAGAAGGAAAATCTAACATAGCCTCGGTAGGTTTTTTGCCATCAAGTTCTGTCAATAATGTTAAAGCAAAGTTGCGATAAATGTTTCCGAATGCTTCAAGATAACCTTCAGGATGACCACCAGGTGTTCTGAAATTATGAATGGCTATTGGGCTTAAGAACTTTGAATAATTAGCGCCGGCCCTTAGAATTTGTGTAGGTTCATCCAGCCATTTTACCAGCAAAGTATTTGGTTCGTGTTGCGCCCATTCCAGGCCGCCTTTCTCCCCGTACAATCTAATCTTCAGCGCATTTTCTTCACCGGCTGCTACCTGCGATGCTATAAGCACACCTGCCGCTTCATGTTCAAATTTTAATAACACATTCCCATCATCATCAAGCGCCCTTCCCTTCACCATAATATTTAAATCAGCACAAATTTTTGTGATCTTAAGGCCTGAAATATATTCCGCAAGATGAGCAGCATGTGTGCCGATATCTCCCATGGCACCGGCTTTGCCTGATTTTTTAGGATCAGTTCTCCAGGCAGCCTGGGCATTACCTTCTCTCTCGCTCAATTTGCTTAACCAGCCCTGTGGGTATTCAACTATAATTTTCCTGATCTTACCAAGGTCGCCATTTTTTATCATTTGCTTAGCCTGCTTTACCATCGGGTAACCTGAATAGGTATGCGTAAGACAAAGGCGCAAACCTGTGTCTTCAACTTTCTTTTTTAATTGTTTTGCTTCATCTAATGTAAACGTCATCGGCTTTTCAATAACAACATTAAAGCCATTATCAAGCGCCATCATTGCCGGTGCAAAATGTGCAAAGTTGGGTGTAACTATTGTCACAAAATCTATGCGTTTATCGGTGGATAACAGGCTTTCCTTTGTTATCATTTCATCAAAGGTCAGGTAGGTTCTATCCTCTGGCAGAAAGAGATCTTTTGCTGAGTCTTTAGCTATATCCGGGTTAATGCTTAATGCGCCGCAACTCAGTTCTATCAAGCCATCAAGGTTAGCTGCAAACCTGTGAATAGCACCGATGAATGCATCTTTGCCACCGCCGACCATTCCCATTCTTAGTTTTCTTTTCATGCTGTTTATATAGTTACATCAATTAATTTGTAATTATAAAAATACTATTTTAGATAAACAATTTTAATTACACTTGCAATATGAAAACGATTAACCGAAACCAACTATTTGTAGCCAGTTGTATGGCATTGCTTGTCACCTCTCTATCATTTGGTATAAGAGCCGGGTTGTTAGATACCTGGAAACATAATTTCGGTTCAACCCAGGAACAGGCCAGCATAATTACAAGCACCGCTTTTTGGGGATTTCCTTTAGCGATTATCATTGGCGGAATGGTGGTTGATATTATCGGGATGAAAAAATTGCTTGTTGCAGCGGGTGTGTTTCATCTGCTGGGAATTATTCTTACTATTACTGCAAGTGGGTTTTGGAGCTTATTTATTTCGACATTATTAATTGGGCTTGGCAACGGAACGGTTGAAGCAGCCTGCAACCCGCTTGTGGCAAGTTTATACACAGATAACAAAACCACAAAGCTTAACCATTTTCATTTGTGGTTTCCGGGCGGCATTGTAATAGGCACCTTGGTTGTACGTTTCTTTGGTCAAACTATTCCGGATACCTCTTATTTCAGCAACTGGCAATTTTTGGTTGGCATAATGCTGATACCAACATTACTTTATCTGTATCTTTTTAGCAAGCTTAGCTTTCCGGTTACTGAACGAGTATCAAGTGGCGTTAGCACATCACAAATGTATACTTCATTGCTAAATCCATTGTTCATCGTGATGATCATACTGATGTTTGGCACGGCAATAACTGAACTATTTACGGGCCAATGGATAGATGTATTGTTGAAGAACGTTACTGAAAATGCCATTCTTCTGTTAACAATTGAAACGGGTATAATGGTTATAGGCCGTGCTTTTGCAGGGCCTGTTGTACATAAATTATCGCCATCAGGTGTGCTATTGTTTTCTGCAATATTTGCTGCTTTAGGTTTATATCTTTTAGGCCATTCTACTGGAAATATGCTTTTTGTTGGCGCAATAGTTTTTGGTGTTGGTGTGTGTTATTTCTGGCCAACCATGATTGGTTTTGTTGCTGAAAACTTACCCAAAACCGGTGCTGTCGGCCTGAACCTTATGGGTGGTGCCGGCATGTTTGCGGTATCTATATATATGATTTTTATGGGCGGCTATTATGATAAATTATTATCAGGAAAATTGCCTGCGGGGGCTGATCTTGCTTCATATTCAGCACCTGCCGCTTCGCCGGAAATGGTCGTAGTTTTAAATGAAGCAAAGAAAGCGGCGGGGCCTGAAATTATTAATGCAACATTATTAATACCCCTGGTACTTATCGTTGCTTTCATTATTCTTAACCTTTATATGCGCAACAGAAGAAAACAGGTAATGGAGGTTCGGCTTGATACAGCAGCACCTTCTGTTGTTTCATAAATTAATTTAATAAAAATTATTTTCGGTCATCAAGTTTAACTCACATCATCTATATTTGGTACTGGTATATTCACAAGTTTTATTAGGGTTTTTTAAACGATTGTAATGAAAATTGCTACCCGTCTCCAGTTGTCTATAATGATGTTTTTAAACTTTTTTATCTGGGGTGCGTGGTATGTTACAATGGGTACTTACCTCAAATCTATTCCGGGTATAACTGATATACAGATTGGTATTGCCTATGGCACGCAATCACTTGGTGCTATTGCTGCACCATTTATTATTGGGCTAATTGCCGACCGTTTTTTTTCTGCTCAAAAAATATTGGGGGTGTTGCATATTCTCGGTGCAGCCATAATGTATTACATATCAACCGTAAATAATTTTTCTGTTTTTTACCCGGCACTATTATGTTATATGATATTATTTATGCCAACGCTTGCCCTGGTAAATGCGGTAGCTTTTAAGCAAATTGCCAATGCAGAAAAGGAGTTTGCAAATGTTAGAGTGTGGGGAACTATAGGCTGGATAGTGGCTGGTTCAATCATCGGCTGGCTGGCGTGGGAACAATCTAATTCATTAGTAAATACTTTTAAGCTTACTGCCGTAGTTTCGTTAATACTGGGAGTTTTCAGTTTTACACTGCCTGATACCCCGCCGGCAAGAACCGGCAAAACAACCTTTAGAGATATTATAGGTTTAGATGCCCTGGCGTTATTAAAAGACAGGAATTTTTTTATCTTCTTTTTATCTTCAATGCTAATCTGTATTCCGCTTGCTTTTTATTACCAGGAAACAAATATTTTTTTAAACGAACTGCAGGTAAAAGGCGCAGCAGGTAAAATGGCCTTTGGTCAAATGTCTGAAATGATTTTTCTTTTTTTAATGCCTTTATTTTTTATAAGATTAGGTGTAAAAAAGATGTTGCTGATAGGGATGATAGCCTGGAGCATAAGATACCTGTTGTTTGCTTACGGTGATGCCGGCGGTAATATTTGGATGCTTTATGCAGGCATTATTTTACATGGCATTTGTTATGATTTCTTTTTTGTTACAGGCCAGATCTATACTAACCAAAGAGCCGGGGATAAATTCCGTTCATCTGCCCAGGGCATGATCACGCTGGCAACTTATGGTGTCGGTATGCTGATAGGCTTTTGGATCGCAGGAATTATAGCTAATAAATATGCTGTTGATGGCGGGCACCTCTGGAGAAATATCTGGATAATTCCGGCAGCTATTGCCTTAGGCGTATTTATTTTATTCGGCGTATTTTTTAAAAATAAAAAAGTACAACTTTCCAATAATGAAAGTGTTGTAGAAAAAGAATCCGGCTCGGTTAATCTTACATAAATAATTTAAAATGGAACAAGAAAATTCACGAAGAAAAATGATTAAAAATCTCATTCTAAGTGGGCCTGTTATTGCTTCTATACCTTCGGCCACTGCTGCTGATCAGCTATCAGGTAAAACCAAAAAATTGAAGTATAAAGGCAGAATTAATCACTCTGTATGCAGGTGGTGTTTCAATGGTTTATCTGTAGAGGAACTATGTATCGCAGTAAAAAAAATTGGCTTCAGTGCTATAGATCTTGTTGGCCCAAAAGACTGGCCTGTATTGCAAAAGCATGGCGTTTATTCTTCCATGTGCAACGGTGCTGAAATTAGCCTTACGGAAGGATTTAATGATCCGCAATATCATGAAAAGCTTATACAGAATTATACCCATCATATAAATATTGCTGCAGACGCAGGTTATAAAGATATTATATGCTTTAGCGGCAGCAGGCGGGGTATGGATGATGAAACCGGCCTGAAAAACTGCACTGACGGTCTAAAAAAAATTATGTCGCTGGCAGAAAAAAAAGGTATTACTATTCACATGGAGCTTTTGAACAGTAAGATTGATCATAAAGATTATATGTGCGATAAATCGCCCTGGGGCATAGAACTTTGCAAAAGAGTGGGATCGGAAAATTTTAAATTGCTTTATGACATTTATCACATGCAGATTGACGAAGGAGATGTTATAAGAACCATTAAAGATCATCATCAGTATTTTGGCCATTATCATACAGCAGGCGTACCTGGCAGGCACGAGCTTGATACCACACAGGAACTTTACTACCCTGCTATTATGCAGGCTGTAGCAGATACCGGCTTTAAAGGTTATGTAGCACAGGAGTTTATTCCTAAAGAAAAAGATATATTAGCTTCTTTAAAAGAAGCTATAAAAATTTGCGATGTATAACTATCAACCGTAACAATAAATCATATAAACCTGCTTTCGGGTAAAGAAAGCATATCACTTATGCCAGATAACACATACGATGCAATCGTGATTGGTTCAGGAATTTCAGGTGGCTGGGCTGCAAAAGAGCTTACAGAAAAAGGCCTTAAAACTATTATGCTTGAGAGAGGCCGGGATATTGTACATGTAAAAGATTATGTGAATGCTACAAAAGGCTCATGGGAATTTCCTCACCGGGGCGGACGAACACAGGAGATGATAAAGGAATATCCGGTGCTTAAACGGGATTATCCGCTAAACGAAACGAATCTTGATTACTGGGCAAGCGATAAGGAAAGTCCTTATACCGAAGTGAAACGCTTTGATTGGTTCAGGGGCTACCATGTTGGGGGAAGGTCATTAATGTGGGGCAGACAAAGCTATCGCTGGAGCGATATTGACTTTGAAGCAAACGCTAAAGATGGTGTAGCTGTTGACTGGCCGATCAGGTATAAAGATATTGCCCCATGGTACGATCATGCTGAAAAATTTGCCGGCATCAGTGGGTCCAAAGAAGGCTTGAAACATTTGCCGGATGGGCAGTTTTTGCCGCCGATGGACTTAAACTGCGTAGAGAAAGATGTTTCGGCAAGAATTAAAGCATTATACAAAAACGACCGGCAATTAATTATTGGCAGAACAGCTAATCTTACTGCACCTATACAAGGCAGAAGCAGTTGCCAATATAGAAATAAGTGCTGGCTTGGTTGCCCTTTTGGCGCTTACTTCAGCACACAATCTTCTACGCTTCCGGCAGCTATGGCCACCGGAAACCTTACCGTTAGGCCATGGTCAATTGTTACTAAAATACTTTATGATAAAGATTCAAAAAAGGCAACCGGCGTTGAAGTTTTGGACGGGCAAACCAACCAGACCACCGAGTATTTTGCCAAGATTATTTTCTTAAATGCCTCCGCCTTAAACTCTGCCTGGATATTAATGAACTCGGCAACCGATGTATGGCCAGATGGTTTGGGAAGCAGCAGTGGCGAGCTAGGTCATAATGTAATGGACCATCACCTTGGTGTAGGCGCCGGTGGCACTGTTGATGGCTATGAAGACAAATACTATTTTGGCAGAAGAGCCAATGGTTTTTACATTCCACGTTTTAGAAATACCAACAACGATAAACGGGATTATATCAGGAGCTTTGGCTACCAGGGAAGCGCCAGCCGCTCGGGCTGGAGCAGGGAAATTCCTGAACTGCAAATTGGTAGCGCTTTCAAAGATGAATTAAGCGAGCCAGGCCCATGGAGTATTGGCATGGGCGGCTTTGGAGAGATATTACCATACCATGAAAACAAGATCACTCTTGATAAAACCAAAAAAGATAAATGGGGTTTGAATGTGTTATCATTCGATTGCGAGTGGAAAGAAAATGAAAAGAAAATGCGGGTTGATATGAAAAACGATGCGATAGAAATGCTTGAAGCAGCCGGCGCAAAAAATGTAAAAGGCTACGAAGGTGATGGCACTATTGGCAGAGGCATACATGAAATGGGCACAGCAAGAATGGGGCTTGATCGTAAAACTTCGGTATTAAACAAATGGAACCAGGTTTGGGATGCACCAAATGTTTTTGTAACTGATGGCGCCTTCATGACATCTGCAGCGTGTGTAAATCCGTCATTAACTTATATGGCTATGACGGCACGGGCTGCAGACCACGCCGTTTCCGAACTTAAAAAAATGAATATTAAATAATCAATCTCTACCATGGAAGAAAAAAAACCAACATTACCACCTGATAATTCAAGACGTGAATTTTTGCGAAACACCGTTGTAGCTGCCGCTGGTTTCATCATATTACCAAGGCATGTTTTGGGAGGAAAGGGATTTACAGCCCCAAGTGATAAACTATTGGTTGCAGGTATTGGCGCCGGTGGTAAAGGTGAAAGTGACATTGCTAACTTCTTTAAAAGCGGCAAGGCAGAAATTGCTTTTTTATGTGATGTAGATGACAGGAGATCTGCAACATCGAGAAATAGTTTTCCAAAGGCTAAGTATTATAAAGACTGGCGACAATTGTTAGATAAAGAATCTAAAAATTTTGATGCCTGTTCGGTATCTACCCCTGATCATAACCATGCTGTAATCGCCGGTAACGCCATGTCGCTCGGCAAACACGTGTATGTCCAAAAGCCTTTAACGCATGATGTTTATGAAGCAAGGCTGTTAACTAACGCAGCTAAAAAATACAAAGTAGTTACGCAAATGGGTAACCAGGGCGCTTCAGGCGATGGTGTGCGGCAGTTAATGGAATGGTATAACGCCGGCCTTATTGGTGATGTTCATACAGTGTACTGCTGGACGGATAGACCGGTGTGGCCGCAAGGTATTCCATGGCCTTCTGCCAAAGCTGATGTGCCCAAAGATCTTGACTGGGATTTATGGCTCGGCACAGCGCCTTATAAAGACTATATTGAAAAACTTGTACCCTTCAATTGGCGTGGTTGGTGGGATTATGGTACAGGTGCTCTTGGAGATATGGGTTGCCACATTGTGGCTCCGGCCTTTAGTGTTTTAAATCTTCAATACATTAATGATGTACAGGCAAGCGTAGGTAGTGTATATGTTGACGAATTTCAAAGAGGTTATTTCCCTGAAAGCTGTCCGCCGTCAAGCCACGTAACTATGACATTCCCTAAAACAGATAAAACAAAAGGGCCTGTTACATTACACTGGATGGATGGGGGAATACAGCCTGAGCGCCCGGATGAGTTAGGCCCTAATGATGTATTTGGCGATGGAGGCAATGGCACATTATTTATAGGCTCAAAAGGTAAAATGATGTGTGGCACTTACGGTGTTGATCCAAGGTTATTACCGCTATCAAAAAATAAAGACGTAAAAGTTGCACAAACTATACCGAGGGTTAAAGATGGTGATGACGGGCATTATGCCCAATGGGTTGAAGGTTGTATTGCAGGCTATGGCAAAACGCAGTTAAGTTCGTCATTTGACACCGCAGGCCCCTTAACAGAAGCTTTGCTTATGGCAAACCTGGCTATAAGAGCCCAGGATATACGTGTACCGAGAACGACTGACAGGGGCTTTAATTTTCCGGGCAGAGATATAAAATTGCTCTGGGATAATAATAACATGAAGGTCTCAAATTTGGATGTGGTTAATCAATTTATAAAAAGAGAATACAGGCAAGGCTACAGCCTTAAAGCCTGACATTAATTTATTCAAAATAAATAATTATGAACAGAAGAGATGCCGTGCAGCACATTTCCTTATTACTCGGGGGAACTCTCGTTGGAACTAATTTCTTTTTAGCAGGATGTAAAAGCGAGACCGGTAAAACGGTAGGTTTTACTGAAACGGACACTGCCTATCTTGATGAGGTAGCTGAGACCATTTTACCGGCAACGAAAACGCCAGGTGCAAAAGCGGCCAAAGTAGGCAGCTTTATGCAGGTAATGGTTAACGATTGTTACGAAGAAAAAGATCAAAAGATTTTCTTTGATGGTATGAAAAAAATGAATGAGCTGAGTGAAAAAACTTATGATAAGTCTTTTATAGAAGCCACACCGCAGCAACGGCACGACCTGCTGGTGAAGCTGGATACTGAACAAAAAGACTATACAAAAAATAAAAAGCCTGAAGATGCTGCGCATTATTTCAGGATGATGAAAGAGTTGACTTTATTAGGCTATTTCACATCAGAGATCGGATCAACACAGGCCCGCAGATATGTGGAAACACCAGGCCGCTACGATGGTTGTGTGCCTTATAAAAAAGGTGATAAAGCCTGGGCATAATTTTTAATCTATTAATCACAGGAATGAACAATCGTAGAAACTTTATTAAAACTGCAGCAGCAGGAGTTGCACTTACAGCAATTTCCGGAAACTTTTTGAGTTGTAAATCTTCCAAAGCAATGGCAGTAAATACTGTAGCACCAAAAGGATCAAATTCTATCGGGCTACAACTATGGACGCTGAGAGATGAGATTGGCAAAGACCCGAAAGGCGTATTAAAGCAGGTGGCAGATATGGGCTACAAACAAATTGAAAGCTTTGAAGGCGCACAGGGTATTTTTTGGGGCATGTCTAATACTGACTTTAAAAAATATATGGATGATCTTGGAATGACCATGGTGTCTTCGCACTGCGACATGAATAAAGACTTTGAAAAAAAGGTTGCTGAAGCTGCTGCTATTGGCATGAAGTATTTACTATGTCCCGCAGTTGGTAAACAAAAAAGTTTGGATGATTATAAAAAAATAGCTGAAACATTTAATGCCAAAGGCGAAATATGCAAAAAGGCTGGTTTAAAGTTCGGCTATCATAATCATGATTATTCCTTCACGTTACAGGATGGGCAGTTTCCGCAGGACATTTTTATGCAGAACACCAATAAAGATGCTGTAGGTTATGAAATGGATATGTACTGGGTAGTTACTGCAGGCCAGGATCCGCTTACCTGGCTAAAAAAATATCCTGATCGTTTTAAGTTAGGCCATGTCAAAGACAGGAAAAAGGATGCAACACCTGCAGAAAAAGATGAAAGCGTTATCGTTGGCACCGGCTCAATTAATTATGCTGCACTTTTGCCGGAAGCCAGAAAAGCCGGTATGGAATATTTCATTGTTGAACAGGAAAAATATGAAAACACTACTCCTCTTGAGTCGGCAAAAGCAGATGTTCAATATTTAAAGGCACTCGCCTTTTAAGAATTCTATAAACAGCATTTTTTGTTATAAGAAAAGCCTGCAAATTTTATCTGCAGGCTTTTTACTTCTATTCATAGGGCAATAAGAATATTTTATTCTTTTACTACTGTAATGGTTTGAGAAGAACCCTTGTCTTTACTTCCTGAAATGAAATAAGACCCTTTGGTTAGTCCATTAGCATTCCATTGCGTAGTGTATGTGCCTGCATTTACTTTTTTGTTTACCAATACTTTTATGGCTTTCCCAGCGCCATCATACAGCATGATAGATACATTAGATGGAACTGCAACATGGTAACGCAGTGTATTAGTAGGGCCGATAGGATTTGGTGAGTTAATAATATCCAGGCCAGGCGCAGCAATACCAAGTGGTTTTGCAATTGCAGATGTATTATTAACTTTCGACATTACTGTTGACCCGGAAGGTACAGTGCATAGGCAATTGTGTGTACCTGCCCAGGGTGTCTGTTCAAAGGGGAACGATGTTTTAAATGCAGTATCGTTTGCGTTAACTCCTGTGCTGTATGTTAATACATCAACAAGTTCCTGTGTTACCGGACTTCCACCGGCAACATAATCATCATACCATAATCCTATTGCAGCTAATACTACCCCACTAACTGCCTGCAATTCTATTCTTGTTACATCATCTTCAAGTCGTCTTCCATTAGGAAATCCATCCATATTTGGAATAAACTGTAAATTTTTATCACCATTAAACCTTGAATCGGTCAGTCCTAAAACCGCAGCCTGCACTAAACCTTCAGGGCTGAAATCTTTTGAGGTACGGTCAGTTGCAGGTACAGCCATGTTAAGGCGAAGCATATCGCCGCCATTTGGCAGGAAGTTATTGATGAATGGTTTTCCATCTGCCAATGGATTTCCACCTTTTCCTGTTGCGAGCTGGTAAGGCTTTAAATTAGGAACACCTGTATGAAATATTGGCCACAGATCAACGGAACGTGGTGAATTGGCTGCGGGTAACAAAAGCGATCCAAAAGCTGCTTCGCTTAATGCCGTACCATTCAGCGCTGCATTACCTTTAAGACCATATAAACCATTTTGACCATTACCAAAACCGAATGCGCCAAGTGAATTTTTTTGAATTCTTAAAGGGCTAAAAGCCGGAACTGCTCCGCCAAATTGTGCATCATCCATATACAAAGCCAGCTCAGGATTGTAGAAGAAGTTACCGAAGGTTTTTAAATTTGCGAGATCCTGGTAAGGCGTTAAACTATTCCAATAATCTTTATAACCAATAGGTACAACAGCTTCATTGGTTAGTGGCATTCCAAGTCTTGACACCTGAACCCAGGGGCCGTTATTTTTTTCAGTTCCATCTCCGTTCAATATTCTCACCTTCTGCCTGCTGGCTGAAGCCCATACACCAATAACATAATTGGGATCTAAAATATTTGCAGCCTGGCTTAAAGATCTATGATCTTTTTGTAACGTTTTGATATCAATTTCCAAAGCGAGAGTTGAAACATTTTTGCACTTCAAGGCATCCTCTGAATAAGTTGGCCCCTGCCGTGGCGCATCGCCAAGGTCAAATATTCCTCCGAGGTCTACAAAGAAAGGGTCATCTGCAGTGCCTGCAAAAACCTTTTCACCTGTGTTGGTTTTAGCGATAGCCTTATTTAGCAAGGTATTGTAATCGGGGGCATTTAATCCTACAGGAGAACTGATAGACCGTTCGCCAATATTGTATGGCGGTACAATACCATTTGAAAGAATTACAGTGAATGTTTCTCCTCCATTAGTACTCCTTTGAAGCGTATAAGTGGTTTTTAAATTTTCTTTACCAAGCCTGATATTAAAAAATGTTGTGGGATCCTGGTTCTCTTTATGAAATATAAACCTGTAAACAATATCATCTCCTTTTGTGCCTACATTGTTATCAACATGAATCTCGTATCGCACATTGTCGCCAAAGGAATAATAGTTTGGCCCTCCATTAGGCAACTGGCCGGGGATGTAGTTGGCAATGATCACAATTTTATTAGGATCGGCAGGGCTTTTAAAAGCATATAGATCTGTATTATCACTCAAAGGATCATTTGAGATCATTGGAGCTTCGCGGTGGCTTGAGGACATGAGTGCGGCAGAAAAAATAATGACAGCTACTGCTGCCACGATAATTTTAACCTTGCTACTTGTAGAGCGTTGTTTCATTTTATAAAATTTATTTGGTTACGAAATCATTCATAAAGTCTTCAGGTGGTTATGAAGCAACAATAGATTTAGTGAGCACACAAATAGGTGACAACCAGTGCAGGCTTATCTACAGTCGAAGGCAAGTCTATAAATATATTCAGATGGTTAAAAGAAGAAGTGGAAGTCTTAAGGAGGTTTAACATCTACGCATACGAAGTGATGCTGGTTTTATTATTTGAAAAAATAATTAAACCTCTTCAAATAAACATTGTTTACCTGGTTAGACCAAACTTACAACCTTGTTTTATGACTTTTGTTTTAAAGCAGAATACATTATAATCCAGAATTATAATGTCAAAGTGTAAAAAGAATAACTTCCCCGTTCATGCTTGCGTAATCATTACCGGAATATAAAAGTTGCTCAGCAAAGATCACATCCTCATTTCTTCCCCGATAGATATTGCCGTTTTTACAAATGAATTTTTAAAAAGTTCAGGAGCAAAATATTTTAAATTAACGCCTTTCACAAATTTTTGAAATAACGGTAAAAAGTCAACAAGCCTTGATTTACCATTATCAAAGGTGAGCATTATTGAAAAAGTATGTACATAACGTGCACTAATAATCTTCAGGTTAGCTTCTTTATTTTTTTTGAAATAATTTCGCACTTTGCGGCTTGTGGTAGTCATTTTCCAACTCTTTTCTCTAATTCTTTTATCGGAATATTAATTTGCCTTCCGGCAACCTTACCATTTCTGTAGGTTATTACTTTTAATGTTGCCACGTCAGGTGGCAGCCCGAACGGTTTATCATATTTAGAATAAAATTTATCCGGTGCGCTTTCATCCAAGGAATAATAAATATCAAGATCAGGAATTTCCTTATCTATAACAGCCATCAATTTTCCATTTTCTTTTTTTGCAGAAACAATTGCATCATACATACCTCTTGAATATTTTATTTCTGCAACATCCATCCTGTCAAAATTATTTTCAACCTTATTTATAAAATTTGGCCAGTTCTTTTTTTCTTTTGGCGACCAAACTGATTCTGCAACAGCAAGGCCACGGGGCCACATCATATATTGTACGTATCGCATGTTACCAATTTGCTCTGTCCATAAATTCCCCTGGCCGCCAAGTATATATTTAGCATCAACACCAGGTGGTACGGGTTCAAACTGGTAAGTTTTATTCAAACGGAGAGAAGCATATACATGCGCTTCGAGCAATTCATCACTCTGCATATAATCAAGATAAACAAATGTTGTTGGCGACATTACCACTTCATGTTTCATGCTGGCAGCCTCAATGCCGCCTTTCTCACCACGCCAGCTCATTACAGCAGCCGATGGCGCAAGGCCGCCTTCCAGAATTTCATCCCAGCCAATGATCTTTTTCTTTTTTGCAGTGATGATCTTTTCAACCCGTTTTACAAAATAACTTTGTACTTCATGCTGATCTTTAAGACCTTCTTTTTTCATTAAGGCTTTAATGGCGGCACTCTTCTCCCAAAAATTTTTTGGGCATTCATCTCCCCCCATGTGTATATATTGAAAGGGAAATAACGTTGCAACTTCTGTAAAAACCTTATCAAGAAAAGCATATACATTTTCATTAGCCGGGCACAACGTATTATCAATAAGCGCCACTGGACCAGGCCAATTCATAAATGGTTTGCCTTCATAAATTGGATGTGCGCCAGGCGTGCAGGATAGGTCAGGGTAAGAAGCAACAGCCGCCAGGCTATGACCAGGCACATCAATTTCAGGCAGAATATTTACAAACCTGTCCGCCGCATATTTTACCAGTTCTCTAATGTCGTCTTGTGTATAAAATCCGCCATAATCATGCGGATCATTAGGATCAGGATTTAACGTGTTGGCCCACTTACCTTCTCTTTTCGGACGCCATGCACCAACTTCTGTTAACTTGGGCAAGCTTTTAATTTCAATGCGCCAGCCTTCGTCGTTAGCCAATGTAAGGTGAAGCAGGTTATATTTATAGGGCACCATTTCATCTATAAATTGCTTTACCTGTTCTTTTGTAAAGAAGTGACGACTTACATCAAACATTAAACCACGCCAGCCAAACCTTGGATAATCTGTTATAGTTGCAGACGGTATTAGCCATTTAGCAGTGGTAATCGCTGTTTTAGAGTTGATCTCTTTCGGTAATAATTGATACAACGTTTGAACTGCATAAAAAGCCCCGGCAGCATTTTTAGAAGCGATAATTACAGACGCTGGCGTAACGGTTAATGTGTATCCTTCAGTACCTAATGTTTTATCCGATGAAGATGTGAAAAAAATTTTATTAGTAGACGAGGATTGAGTTCCGCTAACGCCAAGTTTCAGCCCTGAAGCCGCAGATAATTTTTCGGCGAAATCTCCGGCAATTTTTTTTATAGAATCATTACCCGCTGCTTCGATTACTGTTGAAGCTGTTACTTCAAAATTACCTTCGCCGGCCACCATAGAAACAGGCTCCGGGATAACTGAAAGCTTAAGTTTTTCCTGGGCGTAAATTGTACTAAAAAAAATTAAAAGAGCACAAACAGTTGTAAGTCGTTTCATGAGCATTTTCTTAAATTAATTAACGAAGAGTTTTTCCTTTCTACTTTTTATTTTTACTTTTTCCAGTTTACTTTTTACCCACAAGCTTGTCAATCACAAATTTACCTACAGCATTACCCTGTATCATACCTGCCGTAATTCCGGTAGAATAATGAATGCCGCCGTATACGCGGCTTATAGAAGCCTCATTGGCGGCCTGCCTGAAAGATATGAAATTACGTTTCATCCCAATATATGCCAGATCACTGGTATCAGTAAAAGCGAAATTATCTCCAAACTTGAAAGTGAGGATAGTAGCTGCAGAGGCTGAAATGCCGCTATGCCCGCGGCTGTGTTCCGGGAAAGGTGGTGTTTGTAAAAAAGGTTGCCAGTCTCTATCTACACTTTCA
>JANLXV010000451.1:0-4278 GCA_031365305.1 Chitinophagaceae bacterium | reverse complement strand
CCATCTTTTTTAAGGCGATGCTCAATGGTCTTAAGCATCATCAGGTCATCTTCTGCAACTAAAATTGTCATAGTGTTAATATTATTATACGGCTACACGCAGCCCGGCCCGAATGCCTGACAAGTGTTCCTGTAAAGGGTTTATTAATTCATGAAAGTTCTCATTTGCCAATTCAGCTAATCTTCCGAAACAGTGGCTATCATGGCTTTTGGCCTGTTCTTCTATTTTAATTAAAACCACCAAAAGGTTTTCAGTTTTTAAAAGCCCGGCGCTGCTTTTTAATTTATGAGCCACCTTATAAGCAGCATCAAAATCATTGGCTTTACATGCAACCTTCAATTCATCTAATTCAATAGGGGTATTCTCTAAAAATATTTGCAGAATATCTGCCAGGTAATCGTTATCATTCATCTCCTCCAGCAGGCTAAGATCATACAGGTCATCGGTGTCCGCCTGTTCAGCTTCTTTAATCATTTCAGTATCTGTTGCTTCGCCCAGCAGTGCACTAATACGCTTGTATATAAATGCCACATTAAAGGGTTTTGAGAGATAATCGTTCATCCCCATTGCAATACATTTTGATTTTTCGCCTTTCAAGGCGGAGGCTGTCATGGCTATAATTGGTGTGCTTAGGTTCATTACATTTCTAATATATTTTGTAGTGGCATATCCATCCATTTTCGGCATTTGCAGATCCATGATGATGAGGTCATAAGCAGCGTCGTTTGCTTTTAAACAATTCACTGCTTCAAGGCCATTATTAGCTATCTCCACAACACCACCTGCTTTTTGCAACACGTGCCTGATCACTTTCTGGTTTACCTCATTATCTTCTGCAACAAGAAATTTTTTACCGGTTAAAAGGTTGCGATAATCCTTAACATCTTTACCCGTAAAGAATGAAGGAGTATCTGATTTTGGATAACCGTAAGGAATAGAAAATTGAAAGGTAGTACCATGGCCCAGCTCACTTTCAACTGTAATTTTGCCATGTTGCATATCCAGTAACTGCCTGGTTATAGCTAAACCTAAACCTGTACCGCCATACTTCCTGGACGTATCAATGTTGGCCTGTGTAAAGCTCTCGAATATTACATTTATTTTATCGGGAGCAATGCCAATGCCTGTATCCTTTACGTTAAAGCAAAGTTCAATGCCTGTTGCTGATTTGTGCTGAATAGAAATAAAGACTTTAATACTTCCGCTATGCGTAAACTTTATAGCATTGCCAATAAGGTTTACCAGCACCTGGTTCAGCCGGTACGGATCTCCATTTAACATCGCAGGCACATCTTCACTTACATCCAGTTGAAGCGTTAATCCTTTCTCCTGTATACGATGTTTAAATACAGCCTTAATATTGTCGAGTACTTCGCTGAGTTTAAAATCAATTTTTTCGATGGTTAATTTGCCGGCCTGTATCTTGGAAAAATCAAGAATATCATTGATGATCACTAAAAGATTATCAGATGAATTTTTAATGGTCTTTGCAAAATCACGCTGCTCATCCGTTAATGGTGTTTCTAATAAAAGGTCAGTCATGCCCTGTATGCCATTCATCGGCGTTCTTATTTCATGGCTCATATTAGCCAGGAACTGCTCCTGCAGGCGCTTTGCATCTTCAGCAATGGCTTTGGCCTGTATAAGTTGCTGTTGGTATTTTACCATTTCAGTAATATCTGTAACAATACCACTTATACCATGAACATTATTTTGGGCATCAAGTAAAGGAAATTTATTAATGAGCATGTTGCGCATGCCGCCAGGTGTTTTAAAAACTTCCTCTACTTCCATAGCCTTCCTGCTTTGAATGACTTCATCATCAGTTTTTTTATGCAGCTCTGCCCGTTCTTTACTAACAATTTCCGAAGCTGTTTTTCCTATGATGCCTTCATCGCTTACATTAAAAACCATTTTAAATTGTTTATTTGTAAGGATATACCTTCCTTGAAGATCCTTTATATAAATCATGGAGGAAGCATTGTCGAGAATAGACTGAAGCCGGTCTTGGTTTTGAACAAGTTGCATTTCATATTTCCGTACAACCTCTTCCATCTGCTTACGCTCGGAAATTTCTTTAACGATACACTGAAATGCAACCGGTATATCATCTTCAAATATCAACACTGCTGATTGTTCAACCCATTTAAGATCGCCAAATTTTGTGCGTATACAAAACTCAATGATGGTTTCTTCAACATTATTTTTTATCTGCGCCTTATACCTTTCATTAACCATCTCCAGGTAATCAGCATCTATAAGTTCTGAATAATGCATGCCTTTTAATTCAGCCATAGTAAAATCTGTTAACTGAAAAGCTTTACTGCTGGCAAAAGTGAATATGCCATCTAAAGAACTGGTAAACATTACCACCCCGGCATTTTCTATAAGGTTGCGATATTTAATTTCATTTGACGCCAAATGATCCATGGCATCTTTCCTTAGTCTCATATCTTTATTAAGCCTGTATGACAAACCAAATATGATGAAGATGGCTATAACAGCGCCTATGGAAGCAGTAGTTGTATTATCAATGCTTGCAGATTTATTCTGGTGAATGATGATTATAAATACCAGGAAAGCCGCAATAGAAAATGACATCACATAGAGAACGCTGCTCTGCAGAATGGACATCTTGCGAAGAAAAAAGGTTTTCATACAATAGGATTATATAAGCGCTTATAGTATAACTAAAAAAGAGCTTACATATTGGATAGGGTTGTCATATTCTTACTATAAATAGTAGAAGTCTTTACCCCGTCGGTAATTTTACTATTGTCTACACCTGCCTGCATTGTAATTATTCTAAGCCCTTGCAAATTTTATTTAAATTATTTTATGGCTTTGTTAAGCCTTTCTGTAATTCAAAATATTGGCAACCGCTCTCAATACACCTATCTTTGCGCTCCCTTTGCTATCCTCACCCCTTCTAAACTACTTAAAATCAATTATTATTATTTGAACGATCCTAATTATCTCCAATAAGGAGTGCCTGATTTATTAATAATGAAAATCATAACAATAAAATAATATTCCATAGCAGGTAATAATATTTTTTTGCAAAAATTTACTTATCCGCACCAGGACTAATAATCCGACCTGTTATGGTATGCTTTAAAAAATAATGTATTGAAACAGACGGATTATAATTATAAAAATTTAGTAAATACTGTAGAAGGTATTATATGGGAAGCAGATGCCAAAACTTTTCAGTTTTCTTTTGTAAGTAAATCGGCTGAAAATATGCTCGGCTACCCGGCACAGCAATGGACTGACGACCCCACTTTCTGGAAAGATCATATTCACCCTGATGACAGGGAAAAAACACTTTCGTATTGCCTGCAATGCACGTTAAAACAGGAAGCGCATGAATTTGATTACCGCATGGTTGCTGCAGATGGCAGAATAGTTTATATCTACGACAGCGTATCGGTTATTGTTGAAAATGATGAAGCGGTTTTATTGCGGGGTATTATGATGGACATTACAGAGCGTAAACATGCCGAGCTGGCATTATTAGAACATGAGGAAGAAATTGATAACATTTATCACACTGTTGTAAATGCCATATTTCTTCTTTCTGTAAACGAGAATGACTACCGCTTTACTTCAATAAACGAGGCTTATGTTATTATAACAGGCCTGGAAAAAAAGCAGGTTGTTGGTAAACTTATACAAGAAGTTATACCCGAACCTTATATTTCCGGTGTACTTAAAAAATGCAACCAGGCAATTATTAACCGTAAAAATATATTATGGGAAGAAATGATAGAATATCCCGCCGGTTTTAAAACTACTATCGTAAACATTACGCCTGTGTTTAACAAACAGGATGTATGCACCATACTGGTTGGCACCCTGCATGATGTTACCGAAAGAAAAAATGCAGAACAACAGGTTTTGCTGAGTGAGCAACGTTTTAAATCGCTAGTGCAAAACAGTAAGGATTTGCTCGCTATTATAAACCCGGAGGGTATTTACCAATACGTAAGCCCAACCTCTTTAAAATTACTTGGTATAGAGCCTGAATACTTTATTGGCAAAAATGCTTTCAACTTTATTCACGAAGATGACGTGCACGCAGCCCAGGCTGCCCTTGCCAATTTGCGTACAAGCAAACATGTTGATGTGCCGCCTTTCCGCTTTAAAAATGGCCGCGGAGAATGGCGGTGGATAGAAAGCACCGTAACAAATCTTACCAACGATCCTGCGATAAATGGTATTGTGGTTAATTCAAGAGATATCACTGAAAAAAAACTTGCGGAAGATGCGATTGAA
>JANLXV010000427.1:0-3185 GCA_031365305.1 Chitinophagaceae bacterium | reverse complement strand
ACCAAATGTTTTTCAGCCCAATAAATGTCTTTTAAACACTCAACAAAAAATTCCTGCAGCATAGATTGTTCTGAAGCTGAAGTTTTTTGGGTAGTTTTTTTTGGAGGTGTGGGTGTTTTAGATTTTGTTGCTGCCATTTTTTAGTTTTTAGATGATGAGTTAAAATTTGAAATTGTCAGAGGAATTTCATGCCAACATATCCTAAAAAATCACCGGATTATTTAATCGTACAATATTGTCTATAAAGGAGTTCAAATAAGTATGCCTGCAGGTTTACTTAAAATTTTCTCCTCGTATTGGGAATTTTTTTACTCAAAAACTTTTAAAAATTTAAGGCCTCATAAATTATCGCTGCGATGCAGTACTTATACAGTCCTCATTTGAAGATGTTTATACCTTTAATAAAAGATTGGCAGAATATTTTATAGTTTCATATTTTGTATTAAATTTTATAACAACCATTTTAAATTTTATTTTATGAGCTCAAAACTATTGGCAGGTGTACTATTAGGTATTACCGCAGGTGCTGCTTTAGGAATTTTATTTGCACCAGATAAAGGAACCGAAACAAGACGTAAAATTGCTGAGAAAAGCGGCGATCTTGCCGACAATGTAAAAGGAAAGTATAATGAATTTGCTGAGACTGTGTCACAAAAATATGATACGGTAAAAGAAAAAGTTTCAGGTCTTGCCAGCGAAGGAAGAGACATGCTTAACCAGGCAAGAGATAAAGGTGACGCAATGCGCTCCGATATTAGAAATACTATGAATTCTTAATAACAGTTTTATTTATTCCGGTGACAGCATGAAATTGGTAATGTATGAATAATCAAACGCACTCCATTGAAACTTTAATAGAAAGAACAAAAAGTTATGCAGAAACACGCTTTAGTATTATTAAGCTAAAAGCGGTTGATAAAACATCTGAGTTTGCGGCTTTACTCATTTCATATTTAGTAGCGATTCTTATTTTCCTTGTGGTTTTTATTTTAATCAATATAGGCCTCGCTTATTGGATAGGGAAAATGTTGGGTGGTGTGTATTACGGATTCTTCATCGTTGGTGGTTTTTATGCTGTCATCGGAATTATATTATTAAAAAGCAAGGATAAGTGGTTAAAAATTCCTATTGCAAATGGCATGATAAAAAAATTGTTTGATTAAAACAATGAAACTTTATTAAGATGAAGGGCATAAAAACCGGTGAAGAGCTGAAGGCTAAGATAGCTGAATTAGAAAAGAAAAAAGATATAGAAGAGGCAGCTATTAAGTATGAATTTAAGGAAACTTATGAAACTTATAAGCCTGCTAACATTTTAAAAAATACCCTGTCAGAAGTTTCAGCGTCGCCTACTTTTAAGCATAACTTATTAAATGTTGTTTTGGGCCTCGGTGCCGGTTACCTATCAAAAAAATTAGTGGTTGGCCGCTCTGCAGGTTTATTAAAAAGAGTGGTTGGCACAGCGCTTCAATTTGGCGTAACAAGCTTGGTAGCCAAAAAAGGCACAGCAAATGATCCTCAAGGCAGAAAGAAAGGCGGATTATTAAAAAGAATTTTTTCCCGTTAATTAATATCCTAAGTTTTTAAGGCAATCTGTAATTGAAATGCCTTTGCCAAGAATACCGGAGAAAATATCTCCGGTGTTTTTTATTCTTTTAAGCGTGTTATGTATAGTAAAATTTTTGGGCGATAAGTTTTTATTGACTTCTTTCCAAAGCAAAGGTGTAGATACGGTAGCGCCGGCTTTTGGCCTTAAGCTATACACACATGAAATGGTTTGTCCTTTCCTGTTTTGCAAGTAATCAAGATAAATATGTTTATTTCCCCGCTTTTTTAAATTTCTTTCTAATGTTGTAAAGCCCGGCAACATTTCCTGCACCAAGGTGCAAACAATGAGTGCAAAATCTTTCCCCTGTTCATACGTATATTTTTTACCCGCCGGAATGTAAATATGCAAACCTGATGAGCCTGAAGTTTTACAAAAGCAATCAGCCCCGGCTCTATCTAATACTTTTTTTGTTGCATTGGCAACTTCTACTACCTGGCTAAACGTATTCTTATCTGATGGATCAATATCAATAATAATATAGTCAGGGTAATCAATTTTCTTTAAGGTAGAATGCCACGGATTAATTTCAATACAACCCAGGTTATTCATATAAGTAAGCGTAGCCTGGTTATCGCAAATAATATAATCAATGTCTTTATTTACTGATTCTGAAAACAACTTTTGTGACTTTACAAAACCCGGCGCTGTGTCACCGGCATCCTTATGAAAAAAGCCTTTATCATTTATACCACCTGGATTTCTTAATAATGATTCCGGCCGTCCTTTCAGGTAAGGTAAAATATATTCACTTACCGAAATATAGTAATCAATAACATCCTGTTTGGTTACATTATCATCGGGAAAATATATTTTTTGCGGGTTAGAAGTAACAACCTTTGAACTGCCGAACGTGTAAATCTTACTGTTCTTTTTTTCACCGGTGTTGGTAATTGCTTTTGCCTGTTTTGTTGGTTTTTCTGTTTTCACTTCTGTAGGTTTTTTATCATTTCTAACATGTAAAAATATCGGGTGTCTTAATTTACCATCATTTGTTTTTTCAGCAAATTTTATTTCACAAACAAGCTCAGGCTTTACCCAGGTAACAGGTGTATTGGTTTTAATTTTTTGTTTAAAAGGGCTTTTGTTATTAATAAGAGATTGAAGCTTATCCCACATTTCTTTCAACGAAATGATATTTAAACCCGAGCCTGTATGACCAATATAAGTATATGTTTCCCCTGATTTTGTAGCAAGTATTAAGGCACCAAAATATTTTCGGGAACCCGTAGACGTTGTAAACCCAGCTATGATTGCTTCGGTAGTTTGATTGTGTTTGATCTTTAACCATTCATTGGTTCGCTTTCCCGGGAAATAAAGGCTGTCGCACTTTTTAGCCATGATACCCTCCAGATTTTTCTCCCTGCTAATGTCAAAAAAGGCTTGCCCATCTTCTATAACATGATCAGAATAATGAATGAGATCGCTTTGCGGTATCAACTCTTTCAGCAATTTCTTTCGCTCCAAAAGTGGTAAACTATACATATCATGACCGTTCAAATGTAGCAGGTCAAATACATAATATTTTATAGGATGATTGGGGTCAGTATTATAATATTGAAGTAACTGAAATGAGGGC
>JANLXV010000426.1:0-3384 GCA_031365305.1 Chitinophagaceae bacterium | reverse complement strand
AACCTTAAATAATAAAATTTTACTTTGAAATAAATCATCAAAAGCCGAGAGTCTGTCAACTAACTTTTTTATCGCAGGAGCGTAAATGTCATTCTTTATATTGTTTGATAATTCAACAGAAAACTGCTGTTTTGATTTTTTGTCATTTTTCAATATCAATAGGTCTTTCTCTCAATCATCTCTTTCTTCAACGTTTTGCCCATTTCCAGCTTTAATACTTATTTCCAAACTCCAAACAGACTGTTCGGCTATATACTTAATAAAAGCATCCAAATCACCTGCATCGGCTTGGTTTAATGCAAACAAATAATTTTTTTTATCCGATGATTTTATGATGATTGGAGGCAAATTGTGTTTGAACAATACATAGTTCATTAACAGCCTTGAAATCCGGCCGTTGCCGTCGTCAAAAGGATGTATCCGAACAAACTTATAATGTAGTAATGCTGCTAAAGCTACAGGGTGGAGTTCAGCCTTTTGTTCTTCCTTTCTATACCAGTCAATCAATTCTCCCATGAGTATCGGGTTTTCTTCCGGGGATGCATAGTGAAACATTTCTCCATTTTGTAACCTCACCGAATTAGAAAATTCTTTGTAATTGCCAACTTTTATAAGGCGTCTTGTAGAATGCCCTTCAGGTGTTTCTGCATCTTTCCAAAAAGGGCGAACCAATAATACCTCATGCAGATTTTTTATTCCCATTTCCGTTAATGGTCTTTCCTGGTCTCTTGCCCAATCTTTTATAAGTTCAAAAGCAGCATCATGCGCTTTCATTTCTTCGTATTCACGCAACTCATGGTTACCTGTGGTCTTATCAAAAATCAGCAGCAGTTCAGTTTCTCCATAAGTCAATGTATTTCCCTCTATATGATTAGAATTATAATTAAACTCCAGCCTGATTTTTTTATCAAGCCTTTGCTGATATTCGGCTTTTAAAGGTTGAAGGCCTTGTAGTATTGATATTAAGCCATCAATACTTTTAAAAATTTCTGTCATAATTCATTTGAATTTAAAAGGTGCCTGCGATTTAATTTAACCCTATTTATGCTGGCTGTAAAAAGAAAAAAAATCGTTTAACGAATTGTTTAAGTTGTCAGCCTCAAACCACTTAAATTCCTCATCTCTTTTAAACCATGTTAATTGCCTTTTAGCATAATGCCTGGAGTTAATTTTTATTTTTTCAATGGCTTCATCAACAGATAATTTTCCCTCAAAATAATCAAATAATTCGCGGTAACCTACCGTTTGTAACGCCTGCAAATGCCTGTGCGGTAAAAGGCTTTTAACCTCACCGGCGAGGCCTTCCGCAATCATTTTATCAACTCTTGCATTAATTCTATTGTATAAAATATCTCTTGGCATCTCAAGCCCAATCTTCATCATTTTAAATGGTCTTGGCTTTTTTATTTGCGTTTGAAAGGTAAGGATAGATCGTCCTGTAGCTCTTTTAACAGCAAGGGCCCTTATTAGCCGGGAAGGATTTTTTGTCTCACCCTTTGCTGCATACATTTCGTCTTCAAGCGCTATCCTCTGCTGCAGCCATTCAATGCCGTTTTGCTTATAGGCAGTATTAACGTCAACGCTAATTTTTTCCGGTATAGGTGGAATATCATCAATGCCATTGCATAAGGTATCAATATAAAGACCGGTGCCGCCGACAACTATGCAAACAGGATTTGTTTTAAATACCTGGCTAAGTTTATCCAACGCATAAGATTCAAATACTTTTACGTTCACTTCATCATTAATGGAATGTGTATTAATAAAATGATGAGGCACAATTTGCAGTTCTGCGGGAGAAGGCTTAGCAACGCCTATGTTCAATTCCCGGTAACACTGACGGCTATCTGCAGAAACGATAGCGGTATTAAAATGTTTGGCTAATGAAAGGGAAAGTGCCGTTTTACCAACCGCTGTAGGGCCAGCGATAACGATGCAGGTATTTGTTATCATTCACTTTGTTTGGCTTGTAAAGAACCCCACAAATTTTAAATTGATAATTGATAATTGGCTGGAAATATTCAATGTACAATATTCAACACTCAATATTCAATGCCAATGACCCCCCCCAATGACCAATGACAATATCATATCTCCTCGGTTACATTGTCTTCCTTATCTTCTTCTTCTGAAGTGGCTTCGCCGTCTTCATTTTCCTCACTAAAGCCATCCGCCAAAAGATCAGAATTCAAATCATACTTTTCTTCTATCTCAGCAAGTTTTTCGCTTACCAGGCCTTTAGTACCATATTGGCTTGGCGCAATACCTTCTGTTCTTATACATGAAGGATAGCTGATCTTGTTATTCTCATCTTTTATTACATTGATGAGTTCAATCATAAACGTCCAGTTCTTGTTAAAATCGTAAGTATATATAAACTTCTGATTGGTGTTCTTAATTTCTGAGCCAACCAGCGTTTCCTTCATTAAAAGTGGTTCTGCCTGGTAGACCTTATCATACTTCTCCAACGAAATTTCTTTACCTCTTAACCATTTATCATTACTCCGGTAAAAGGTGGCTTTATGCTTGCTATCGAAGTCATAACATTTTAATATAGCATTATGCAGATCAAGAAAGGTCTGGTTATGTTTTATTACAACATCGCGATAGATGCCATCATCATCTTCCCAATAAATTCTAAATTTTAATATCGCCATGTCACGAAATTAAGCCAAAGGTTTAAAAAACACCTCACAAAAAAGTTTATGCCTAACCAACTGCATTTATTTTTTCAATATTAAATTCTGCCGCTTTTAAAAGCATATACTTAAATGCCGAATCATAATCATTAGGTATTTCACCATCAAGTATGGCTTCACGTATGGCCGTCTTTAAATCACCGACTGCTCTTGATGGCTTAAGCCCAAACGTTTGCATGATGATTTCGCCGGTTATGGGCGGCTGCCAATTTCTCAACTTGTCGCTTGCTTCAACCTCGGCCAGGCGATCACTCACAAAATCGAAATTTTTTAAATAGCGTTTTACTTTTATTGGGTTTTTAGAAGTGATGTCTGCCCGGCACAGAATCATCAGGTCTTCAATATCTTCACCCGCATCATACAACAAACGGCGAATGGCCGAATCAGTAATGTTTTCCTGCGTTAATGAAATTGGCCGCAGATGAAGCTCAACCAGTTTTTTTACATACTTCATCCTGTCATTCTGCGGCAGCTTAAGTGCATTAAAAATTTTGGGTACCATCCTGCTACCAACCATTTCATGCCCATGAAACGTCCAGCCATGGCCTTCTTCAAAACGTTTGGTTACGGGCTTGCCAATGTCATGTAAAATGGCCGCCCACCTGAGCCAGAGATCATTGGTATGCTCCGATATATTATCTAAAACCTGCAGCGTATGATAAAAATTATCTTTATGACCTTTACC
>JANLXV010000213.1:0-9941 GCA_031365305.1 Chitinophagaceae bacterium | reverse complement strand
ACCGGCTTTGCCAACTGCAACATCTATTTTATTGTCAGGTCTTATGGTTTTTATAAAGCCTTTCATTTTATCACCCACCTCAATATTCCGGTATATCTCGTTAAAGTGCAATACACCCGTATGCATATTGTTAATGATGACCACATAACCAATTTCAGTCTTACGATAAACAATAAGATCTACGTCATCCAGCGCTTTCACAGTTAACACATCATTGCTAAGAAAAGATTCTATCCATTCCGTAGCTGCTACTCTTCCCGTCTGCTCATCAATATAAATTTTAACCAGGTATTCACCACCTAACCGCATAGGATTTTGCTGCTTGCTCTTTGGTACAAAAATATCTTTCATCAAACCCCAATCCAGAAATGCACCAAGGCTGGTAACCGTGAGGGCTTTCATTTTCACGATGTCGCCCACCACGCCTTTAGGTTGCTGTGTGGTGGCAATGGGCCTGCCTTCAGAATCATGGTACACAAAAACTTTAATCTCGTCATCTATCTTTAAGCCTTCAGGCACAAAACGTTTCGGCAGCAATATCCCCTCTGCACCATCATCCAGGTAAACGCCAAAATCAACTGCACGCAATACTTTCAGCACATTATATTCCCCGATATTAGCCATGATAATTATTGAGTAGTGTGCAAAAGTAGGCAAAGCACCAGGCATTAATGCTTCAACTGCGGCAATGCACTCATGTTAGCGAATCTTACTCCTCTGCAACATCTCCCTTATACACATTGTGCTTATTGACCATTAAGTTTAGTTTTTGGATGGAAACACTACCAACTGCATAAAGCTCAAAACATGAAAAATCAACCGGCTTGACTGATAATAAATTGGAAGACCAATAAAATTAAATAGGATGAACCCAAAAAGGATACGGTTAAACTTAGCAGTAAGCCTCGTTTTGAGCAAGTTTAGTATCACATCTTTTGTGATAAGCTAGACTTGTTGCCTGCCTTTGTTATAATACGGCTCTTAAGCAGCGCAGGCTTTATGAATGGCCGTCACCAAGTACTTCACACTTGTTCATTACCTGGAATTAAATGAACTTGTAAAGGCTTATGCAAGCACACAAAAGCTCTGCTATGAAGCCCCTGCTATGCGAGCAAACTTGAAAACAATTGTGTTTATACATTATATCCTGGCCGGCGGAGATGGATTTGTTGAAGTACCGGTAGCGGTTATTACAGCCGGCCTTAAAGCTTCTGCGACCATATCAGGTTTGGTATCGCTTAAAAATATTGTATAAGTTATTTGCTTACCATTGGTTGCCGGGCTTTGCGGCGCAAACAGCACATACGGTGCAGGCCTGGTGATGCTTAACAAATGCTTAATGGTATTTACCTCGTTGGGAGTTAATATCAAATTGCCAAAGTAACAATCACTTCCAAATGTTACTGCACCCGGGTTACCTCTTTTCAACATAACATCAGGGGCGGCCGGATATTGATTGGGATTGCCTGTCCAGCCATGCAGCGTAAGGCCTTCATTGGCATCTACATAAAACCTGAAGGTAACGCGGCTGGATAAGCCTGCAAATGACATGGAATCTATCCACAGTGTATCGAGTGTGCCATGTATTGCAAGCATACCGGCAGGCGCAGCGGCTGTCTCATTGCGTAATGTAGTTAGCGTATCCTTGGTGGAAACAGAATCTTTTTTTTCATCGGTGCCGGTACAGGCGGCAATGTAAAGTGCGAGTATTATTATAAAAACTACAATTGGGGGAGTTAATAATTTTTTTTGCATAACATATATTTACTTCTGAAAATATAGTAATTATATCAGTAATGCAAGGCCCGGTTTATATTTGCCGTTTAATCTTCAAAGGGCACACCAGCAAAGCATTTACCTCTTATTTTAAAAACCCTACCGGATAAGTATTTTACAGCACAATAATTAAACGCTATGAAAGAAAACTTTCTTACTGAATATTATCCTTTTATGTATTTGCTTATAGGATTAATAACTTTAGCCTATTCAATTTTTGCAGTTTCAAAAAAAAGTGACCTTAAACAAACCGGGATCGAAGTTGATGGAATAATATATGACCAGGAACAAGACCTATCTTATCACAATTCATCCTACAATATCAAAGACAAAATAACGGTGCGATTTGTTACACAACAACAAGAGTGGATCACGGCACCAATTAAACAGGCGTTTGCATCTTTTTATACCGGCCAATATAAAAATGGTGAAACAGTAAAAGTATATTACAACAAAGACAAACCAACAGACTTTTATGTTGATACAAAACAACCGGAATTTTTAGCAAGAATTAT
The DNA here is from genome assembly GCA_031365305.1 of Chitinophagaceae bacterium. GTDB lineage: Bacteria > Bacteroidota > Bacteroidia > Chitinophagales > Chitinophagaceae > Ginsengibacter. Next base: position 7,650 of record JANLXV010000213.1, on the reverse strand, counting down.
TTTTGCCGTAGCAGGCCTGGTTTTCATATCTATTGGATTATCCCAACTGTTCACATGATGATTAATGCTAAAAGCTAACTGCCCGGATGGGCCTGGCCTGGTTAGTTCGGTTTTTTGATAAGCTCCAGGAATGCCTTGCCTGGCGGGAGTTACAACTAATCACTCCAATCCCTGAAAATATTTTCTTATTTCGCCTTGCCAACATAAGCCATCAATCGTAACAATGCTGGTATTAATCCATAAATTAGCGGTGATAAAACGATAAAAAAATATGAAACCATTAATCGCCTTTGCAGTTATTGCTACAGTATTAATGTCATGCGAGGCAAAAACAAATGTTGAAATCTCAAAGCAAAAAGCCAATGCTGTGGAAGGTACCTGGAAACTGATCACCGGCACGTTAATAGAAAAAGGGGATACAACCGTTACGGACTATACAAAAAATATTTCTTTTATCAAGATCATTAATGCCACGCACTTCGCTTTCTTACAGCATGATCTCAGCAAAGGAAAAAATGCTGATTCAATTTTTGTTGCCGGCGGCGGTAAATATTCACTTACAGATAGTTCTTATACCGAACATCTGGAGTATTGCAATGCAAGAAATTGGGAGGGTAATGATTTTAAATTTACCGTTGACATAAAAAATGATACGCTTACGCAAACCGGCATTGAGACAGTTGCAGATGCAGGCGTAGAAAGATTAAATATTGAGAAGTATGCCCGCTTGAAATAAATGTTTGAAACTATTGATGACTGAAAGCAGCTCTTGTTATTATACATCTTAACCTTACCTATAACTTATTGCACATGCTCTCATGATAAACTTTATGCTTTTTCTACAAATGCTTTTAGCGACGTACCTATAATATACGTCCACCCTTTTTCAAAACTTTCTCTTTTAAATGATGGATCAATAGTGTCGAAACTTTCTACACCTTTATGTGTTAAACGCAACCTTGTGTCATTGCCTTCATGAAACAATTCAAAAGTAACGTACGAGATGCCGGGATCGTTTTCATAGCGCCACGAATAGGAAAGTTGCTTATGGGGAACTACTTCAGTCACCTGGCATAAATGGAGGTACTTCTTGTTATCATCGCCGCCATAAAAGGAAAATGAAGACCCGGTCTCAGGCTTAAAATCTTCAATATTAAAATACCATTCCTTCATTACATTTTTATCTGTAATGGCGTTCCATACTTTATCAACAGATGCATGTAACAATTGCTCAACAATAATTGGCTGTGCTTCCATATTTATGTTTTGCTGCAAAATAAAAATTATACATCACGATGAAAATGGCTATACATAAAAGTTATTCTTCTGTTTTAATAAAGCAGATAGCAGGCATTTCTACCTTCTTAAAATCATTGGTGTTGGTATCAAAATAACGTAACAAAACAATGCCATCATTACCTATGCCCGTAACAATTAATTTTACCCCCTTATTAGCTTTGAACACAACCACGTCACCAATTTTAAGAACAGTCTCCATAATTACAGTTCTTTTATTTTAATATTCCTGAAATAGATTGGCGCACCGGCATGCTTGCCCTGGAAACCAATGTTACCGGTAAGTTTTAGCGTAGCCAATGGATTGCTTAACCATTCCGGGATTTTACTGCCATCAGGATTTAGAGTTGCAGATGTATATAAACTCATATCAAATTCATTCACCAGTTCATTATTTAAAACAACCCAAATTTTAGGGCCTACACAAGTAATGGTATAGTGGTTCCACTCCCCTGCTTTCTTCACGGTTTTTTTAGTGGCAGCTTTGTGGCCAAATACAGCAGCGCATTGCCAGGTCGGGTCAACGTTTGCCCACTTAGTTGAATAATCATCTGCAATTTGTATCTCAACAGAATTAGGTATCCAGTTTTTCAGATCACTGGCATGTACAATTACGCCGCTGTTGGTACTGTCAGCATTTTTAAATTCAAGGTCAAGTATAAAATCATTGTAGGCTTTATCACTCCATAGCGCTTCATCTTTTGACGCGGTAATCACCCCATCAGACACTGTCCATACACCTGTTTCAAAAATGGCATTACTCAGATCATTTTTAAATAAGGCTTTCCAACCTTTAGTATCCGGGTGTTTTGAATAGTCTTTTTGGGCACAGGCGCTTTGAAGGATAATTGTAAATAGCAGGCAAATACTAACAAATTGTTTCATATATAAGGTTTAATAAAATAAAGATAATGGAAATGAACAGAGCAATTATTTTTCAATGTTGCTATCCCAGATAAAGCCATTTCTGAAATCAAGATACAACACCTCTCCTTCTGTATAATTATTCACATTTGTTTTTACACGCAGCATTTGTTTACCGGTAATCACATCAAGTGTATAGTAGCTTCCCCAGTATAAAATTTTTTTGATAATGCCTTTTAATGAATTGTTGGTTGTTGTAGAAATTTGAAGTTGCTCAGGCCTGATAAACAATTGCCTGCCTTTATAACTCATGTTGTTTATAGTAGTAAAAGTGCTGTCTTCATCAAAATTTATAAGATTGTATTCACCGAAAAGCTGTGCGCAATACAGGTTTACAGGTTTATTATAAATTTCCTGTGGCGTGCCTTCCTGAATTATTTTACCGTTTTTTATGATGATGATCCTGTGAGCCCAGGATAAAATGTCAAGAGGCTCATGCGATACCATCATGCAGGTTACCTGCAGCTCTTCACTAATATCATCTATCACCGCTTTCATAATAATTGTGTGAATGTGATCAAGATTAGAAAAAGGTTCATCTAATAATAATAAAGATGGCGATGTGGTGAGTAGCCTGGCAAGGGCTATGCGTTGCCTTTCGCCGCCGGAAAGCTGGTTGGTTCTGCGGTTGGTTAAATGACTAACGCGGCAAATATCGTAAATACGTTTGGCGTCATCACTTGCAAGCTCATTGGCGTATAACAACAATTCACGCACCCAATAATTATTGCGTAATTCAAACTGCTGGCTTAAATAAGTGATCTTAGGGTTGCCAGGAATGAGTTGTTCATCAGGCCCCAGTATCTTTTTATTTTCAAAAAACATTTCTCCTTTATCCGCCTGCAATACACCGCCTATAAGCTTTAATAAAGTGGTTTTACCGGAACCGGTTTCACCAGCTATAGCAATTTTTTGCAATGATTGCTGACTAAAACTAATATTATCTACAGCAATGTTACCGTTGATATTTTTAGAAAGATTTTTTACCGACAACAAAGCCATACGCCGAAATTAACGATAGCAGGCTGAAAGCAGGAACAGCTTTAAAAGAAAGATTTTTGAAAGAATGATACCGAAGATGCGCTGTATTTATTTATTGGCTTTTGGCTCAGTCGTTTTATCATCAATCAACTTAAAATAAGTGGCTTTAAAACGATTATTTACAATTTCACCCTGCACTTCCGCTTTTTTAACAGCTTCACAAAAGCCATCTTTTGCATGTGCATCGCCATGGTCATCAATTTTAGTTCCATCAACAAAATAGGATTTGCCATTGATCCTTACCGCCAGGTCGCAGCTCTTTCCCGGTAAGCCGAACTTACACTCACCACAGGAGGCTTCTACAACCTGCACTACTTTGTTTGGATCTGGTTGGGCAGGTAATTTATCTTTTTGCTGCGCAAAGGAGGAAGTTGTAAATATTGTAATTGATAAAAGTAATAGCAGAGCTTTCATTGTAGTGTTTTAATGGCAATAAAAATACGTAATTTAAAAGATGGTTAATTCTTAATTTGATATGATAATAGTTAAATTATTTTGTTCCGATAGGAACAACTGATGGGTAGAATAAACCAATCATTTTATCAGCGTTCCGATAGGAACGCATGGCGCTATTCCAATTCTTTAAAGATATATTGCTCATTCCATTCTATTTCAAATGCAGTTAAAAACTGCCTGTATTCATCCAGAAATGTTTGTTTTCGGTGATGTATTTCCTGGTTTTGAATATAGCGAATAACATTGGCAACCTGACTTTTTGCGTAGGAAAAAGTGCCATATCCTTCCTGCCAGGCAAACGGGTAAGAACATAAATTTTCATCTTCAATCCATTTACTGCTTTCTGTTTTCACAATTTGTATCAATGATGATATTGATTGATGTGGCCTCATTCCAATAAAAATATGAATATGGTCAGGCATGCTGTTTATTTGCCATTTTGTGTTTGTTATTCTGAAAAATTCCTGTTATGTACTTGTGTAACCTTGCTTTCCATTCTTTATCAATGATTGCAGCCCTGTACTTTACCGCAAACACAAACTGAATATGTATCTGAGTATAACTATTTGCCATAAGTCATAAATATTATGTAGGCAATTTAATCCGCCAATCGTTCCTAACAGAACGACTTAGCTATTTTATCAATTTTTTCTACCGACATACTCTTCCTACGGAACAAAAATCATTTTTTTAAGAACAATAATGATAGCACCTCAAATTAATAATTATCCTAAAGGCCAGAATATTATTAAGCAGCACTGCTTCCGGAAGAAACTTTCACGGGTTTTGTTCGCATTTTTTTTACAAGTAAATAAGCAAACAACGAAAGCAATACTAAAGGCCAGATAGTAACTGCAAATAACAGCACTTGTTTAATAAGCACACTTCCATTTGCAAAAGCTTCTGAAAGTTTTGTAAAGAAAGTGGGGTTAAACTCTTTTGGTGTGCCATTGAGGTATTGATAGTAAGAAAGATTGATGGTACTGTATGCAGATTGATGAACGAGATAATTAACCCTGCCTGTAGCAGACTCCAGGTCTTCCTGGATGGCATTTATTTCCTGCTGCACCTGCAGAATATCAGCCATGTTTTTGGCTTGTTTTAGTAATTCAATATACCTGGCCCGCACCTGTTTCTTTGCTTCAATACGAGATTTGGTATCTACAACTTCTGTAGTCACATCATCTGAATGAATTTTTTTGCTGATAAGTTTTACGCCTTCTGCCGGCAAAGTATTCAACAGGTCTTCAAACAGGTCAACCGGCACTTTTATAATCACTGAATTTATAATCCGGTCTTCGCCTTCACTTTGTTCTTCATCAGCAACGTAAGCGCCAAAGCCTTTAAGGCTTTTGTGCAGATTAGCATTGTAGAGTTTATAATCTTTTAACTCCAATGTAATATCAGCAGTCTTTATAATTTTTTTGTCCCAGTCAGTACCTGGCAATGGTGTAGATGGGTTTAATGGCGCTTTTTCTTTTTCATTCTCAAAAGCTTTATCAGAACTGGCCCGGGCACTCACAGTGTCCGCTGCAAGGCTGCCATCCGGCGGCATTTGCAGTTCCATGTTTTGAACGGAGTCTTCCTGTTTTGTGAGCGGTTTATTGCAGCTAATACAAAACACTATACTCATGGCCATAGTTATGGCCGTGCAGGTCACAATCGTTTTCATAAATGTTTATTTAGTAAGAGAAAGTATTAATGAGATGAGAACAACATTAAAAATCCATATTTAAAAAATCTATTTTAAAAATTGCCTGAATCCTTATGTTTCTTTATAACAGCAGCTATCACAATGTAACCCGGCAAGTCATGTTAAAAAATTTACAACACTATAAGGATTGCTTAATTATATTCATCACCTCAAACATCAAATAATACTATGGCGGTTACTAAATAAAATGGTTAGTGTAAGCTGCCATAAACAATAAAGCCACCGGAAATTTGGTGGCTTTGAATAAAGTTGTTGATTAATTATTTTTTCTTTTTAACCGACGCCTCATTATAAAGATTGATGGCGGTTGCGTAGGCTCTTGCAGCTTTAACACGACGGCTAAACATATTTAAGCCAATATTTACCATGCCGCCTGATATTAGGCCGAGGCCAGCATAAGACAGTGCGCCATCTTTCGGATTGGTGCCTTTTGCCTGTGGATCGTTTAAGATAAGTGCAACGCCCCCGGCTATACTGCCCCAGCTTATTAATCTTTGCAGGCGGATACTTTTTTTATATTTCTGAGCTAATTCAGCCTGTTCATACGCAGCATTGTTATCCTGCACCCAATCTGCTAATTTATTGATGCTGTGCAGGCTCACCATAATATAGTCATCCTGGCCTGTTTTTTTTACGTAATAATATTCATTTGTGGTGGTTGAAAACCGGCCGGGACTATTAGATGAGCCCGGGGTATACGTTTGCGATGTTGATAATTTTCTAAATACATGCAATCTTGGGCCGGTTAAAGCCTTCGTTAATGAGCCGTCAACATTTGTATATAAACCTGATTCATCCTGGTATTCCCTGATGTCCCTTGCTTTGAATTCCGTCCCGTTTATCGAAAATATTGTTGGTTTAAATAATTTCGTCTCATTCTTTTTTTCAATGGCATCGCCTGCAATAAGCTCGCCTTTCTTTGGAATAATGTAAGCTTTATAATCAGGATTTTTAGCTTTCTCAGAATTATAGGCAATAGGGAAAGCGCTTCTGCAGGAAGAATACATCACTGCAATCAGCAGCAAACAAATAAAAATTCTCATACGTGTTTTTTAGGTTTTAGGTTAGCCACACAAAAACGATTTTTCAGCAGTTATAGTATAAATGTGGACATCTTACACGGCAGATCCTTATTGCCCTTATTTGCTCCCTTCAACATACTTTTTAAAATTTTCCAAAATCGCCTGCCAGCCACCTTTCTGCATATCAATTGAATTCTCACTTTCTGCCTCAAACCTTTCAACAACTTTGGTGGCATTGCCTTCCGGCGTAAAAGTAATCTTTAACTTACGTTCATCTTCAAGTGTGTATTCAATGTAGTCATGCGGCGTCACAACATCATATACGCCACCAAACTCAAAACCCATACTTCCGTCTTTAGCTTCCATGCGTGAACTAAAGCTGCCACCGGCTTTCAGGTGGTTCTTTGCCCACGGCGTATGCCAGTCATCTGAGGCATAGCTCCACTTCGTGATGTGATGAGGATTGGTCCAGTATTCCCATACTTTTTCTACGGGTGCATTAATAACACTTTCTACAGTGATGATTGTTTTTTCTGGTGCTGCCATTGTTTTTAATTTATCGTGAAGAATTATCCCGCAAACATCCAAAATCTATCTAATATTCATCAAATGTAAAAACGAAATTTTCAGGGGGTTTTTCCGACAATCCTAAAATGTAACCAGGTTATGCATTGGTATATTTGAGGGCTAAACAAATAAAGAACTTTTAATTCTCATTATCCAGGCAATGCCCATATCTCACCCATATTTAAAAACCTTGCTTAATTGTATTGAGCTTGAAGAAAAGGAACAGGTAAAAAGATTTAGCCTTGATCAGCAGTGTACATTGCGTTCATTAAAAGCCGAAGGCCTGGCTTTGCACCCTATAAAGATTACACGCAAAAATTTTGGTTATGCAGATTATCCCGAAGTCACTTTTCGCTTAAACTTCCCTGCAGAAACAAATCTGTTTAAAGATGGCGCAGCCATTGAATGTTTTTGTACAGGCGAAGAACCTGTTAAAGGTGTGCTGATTAATTTAGATGGAAAAAACGGAGAGTTCAGGCTGTTTGCGCCTGACTTTCCGGATTGGATAGAAGATGATAACGTCGGCATTAAGTTAGCACCTGATCAACGGACAACAACAATAATGAAGCAGGTATTAAATGCATTGGAAGGCGATAGCAAGCTTTTCAATCTGTTTAAAGAACTGCATAA
>JANLXV010000390.1:0-2854 GCA_031365305.1 Chitinophagaceae bacterium | reverse complement strand
TCATTGCTATTCATCTCCTCCGGGTTCTCCACCAGTTTAATAATCATATTAAACTCATCCCAAAGATCAAGGCTAAGATTATTACCACACCTGTCGCAGGTAACATCTGTTTTGCCACTCACTTCAAACTTCAACATCATGAACGATGTATTTTTTTCGAGTGTGAGTGTTATGGCGGCATGACAATTACTGAAATCCGCATTTACATAATTTGAAAAGAACTTGTCATCAACCTCGTAATTAAAATGATGCAGACCCGGCTTTAAAGCTACAAATGCAATATCAAATTCACGCCGGTTAGCCATCACATCTATTTTAAAAGGCTGGCAAAGGTAATGGTTTTTAGTGGAAAAACTTACGCATTTTACCTCGTATTGCCTAAAAGCAGCAGGGAATAAAAGCAGGCCAATTATCTTTGAAATAATATGGTTAGCAAGTCAATACCCAAAAAATGGTGGTGGATTTTTATATTGGTGTTACTGACTTTTTTTTTGATAGCCCTTTCTTTTAGCCACAATCTTATAGAAAATTATTACTCAACAGGTATCTACCCTTTTATTTCTATTGTTTTCCGGTGGTTCACTGGCTGGCTGGCTGTAAGCGTTGGCGATATGCTTTACCTGGCATTTGGTTGTTATCTCGCATATCTTATCATCAGATTCGTCGTTTTATTGTTTAGAAAGAAATTATCCAAAGCAGGTCTCTGTAAATGGCTCTTCATTTCAGTTTATTTCTGCCTCCTGATCTATATTTTGTTTAATGCTTTTTGGGGGCTAAACTATGATCGTAAAGGATTGATTAACCAGTTTAACCTGGATACCGCAAAATATTCAACTGCAGATCTTTTGAAATTACAACACGTTATAATAACATCTTTAAATGAGAACAAAGAACAACTTCTTATACAAAAAATAAATTACCCCTCAAACAAAGAGTTATTTAAAAGAGCCGCAAATTATTTTGATTCTGCCGCAAAAAAAAGAGATTTCCTGGCCTATAAAATTCCATCAGTAAAACCATCTTTATATAGCTGGTGGTGCAGTTACGCAGGCGTTTCAGGCTATTATAATCCTTTTAGCGGCGAAGCACAGGTAAATGTAGATATGCCCGAATTTATTTTGCCATTTACAACATGCCACGAAATAGCTCACCAATTAGGCTATGCCACTGAAGATGAAGCCAATTTTGCGGGCTTTCTTACCGCTACATCTTCCGGAGATGTCTTGTTTAATTACTCAGCTTATCTTGATGTTTTCTTATATGCTAACAGGGAATTATATTTTACTGATTCACTTCTGGCAAAAGAATCATTCAGGCAATTAGATACAGCAGTAAAACAAGATATTAAAGCATACAGGGATTTTATTTTACGTCATAGCAATGTTGCTGAACCAATTATTACCTGGATCTATGGAAAATATTTAAAAGCCAACCAACAACCTAAAGGCCTTAAAACTTATAGTGAAGTGCTCACCTATTTAATAGCGTATTTTAAACAGTATGGTAAGCTCACGCTATAAGATTTATCTTTTCTGCTGTATTAATTTTTATGAGCAGGCTGTTACATTTGTAATAAAATGAATGAAGTTACCACGGTACGAATATTCCACAGAAGGCGAAGCTGAACTGTTTAAATTCACAAGTGAAGGAAATAAAGGGAGTATTAAGAAGTTGGTGGTTTATTCGCAAATGCTTCAACAAGATATTTATAATCTTGCCTTTGGAGACTATGATGAAGCAACAAATTCACTTGACGATGTCCTCATAACAAATAATAATGATAGTCAAAAAGTTTTAGCTACAGTTGCCTATACTTTATGTGTTTTTACTGACAAACATCCAAATGTTTGGGTCTACGCAACTGGCAGTACTTCTATAAGAACAAGACTTTATAGAATAGGGATTACTACAAATATCGAAACAATTAGAGGGGATTTCAAGATTTATGGATTGATGAAGATGCCTGGCAGGAATTTGAAAAAGGGAAGGATTATGAAGCCTTTTTAGTTAAACGCAAATTGTATTAAATTTGTGTAATGACCACAATTGAAAAATTAAATAAGAGTAAAACACCAATCGTAAAAATTGACAAATCTCTTGATAAATTAAAAGGTAAAAATCTGTTTCCTGAGAAACTTGCAAAGGCTAATGAAGTAATTGCAAGAGTTGGACTTCCCAAAAAATAAAGATTGCCTAACAGTTTTTTTTTGGCGTTATTCTTTTAAAACTTATTCTTCCACATCATACTTTCTACCGGTTTGCTAGGTTGCCCGCTATACTTTGCGGAATTTTTTTCATTATATTTCTCTCTTACATTGCCTTCAACAGGGAAGTAAATTAACTGGCCTATTGGCATTCCGCCATAAACTCTTACAGGCATTTTGCAGGAAATTTCCAAAGTCCAGTTACCGCAAAACCCAACATCACCTTTACCTGCGGTGGCATGAATGTCAATACCAAGACGGCCTGTAGAAGATTTGCCTTCTAGGAAAGGCACATGCACATGCGTTTCAGTGTATTCATCTGTTACACCCAGATATAACATACCCGGCTGTAGTTCAAAGCCCTCTTCAGGTATTTCGAAATGCGTGATGTGATTATGTTTTTTAGCATCAAGAACATCATCAACATAAGTTGCCAAATGTTTTCCTAAATGAACATCATAACTATTACTACCCAAACAAGTGCTATCATACGGTTCGATAACGATAGTTTTTTTTTCAATTTCTTCCAGGATGCGATTGTCAGATAAGATCATTGTGTAATAAAATTTGAGATAGGTTTTTGTTGTTATGCTAAAAGTTCAATCAATAGTGAAATAAACTATATCTATAAAAAGGTTTGTTATTATCTT
>JANLXV010000384.1:0-2642 GCA_031365305.1 Chitinophagaceae bacterium | reverse complement strand
CATGGTGCTTTTGGCATCGCTATTAAGATACTCTACCCATTTAGCCATCTCTTCTACCGTACCACTTCCAACATTACCTGCTATATAAGGTTCGCAGCCTATCAGATTACACAGATCTAAAAATTCATGGGTACCAAAACTGTTATCTTCAGAAACACCACCCCAGTTGGTATTCACCATATACGGTCTTTCACTGCGTTTACCAATGCCATCCCTCCAGTGATATTCATCCGCAAAGCAACCACCCGGCCAACGCAGGTTGGGGATCTTTAGTTTTTTTAAAGCCGCAACAACATCATTACGAATGCCATTGGTGTTTGGTATGGTTGTATTGCCTTCGCCTACATAAAAGCCGCCATAGATGCATCTTCCAAGGTGTTCAGCAAAATGGCCATATAACTGGCGGCTGATAATTTGCTTTGCAGAATCTGTATGCATTACAATTGTATTTTGCCCGTTGGCTGCAGTCATAAGCGTATAAGTTAAGAGAAGTAAGGCAAAGCGTTTATTAATCATGGCAATAATTTTATTCACTGCAATGCTCCGATTTTTTTAGCATCTTTTAAGAACCTTTTCCGGTAAAGGTTCACGACATTTTTAAAATGGTTATTGTAAAGGGCGGGGTTTAAACGGCAGTACAATTTTGCCCAGGCAGGATTCCAACTCAGTTGACATAAAACAATTTACAGTTATTATAACACTACTATATCTTATTCATTTCCGGGTGATCTAATTGGGATGCCCGTTTGTATGGGCTCGCCAAAAACAGGTTGGCCATCTGCATCCCATGTAAATTGTTGGGCTCTTGGCGAACGATGCTTGCCACAACCAAGCCCTGGTTCAGCATTTGCATGATAAAGTATCCAGTCTTCCTTGCCATCCGGAGACTTAAAAAAAGAGTTGTGCCCGGGAGCGTAAACACTGTTTTCAGGCGACTGGTAAAATACCGGCCGCAAAGATTTTTTCCAGGCGGCAGAATCCAATAGTTTTCTCTTTCCTGTAAACGTTAGCATGCCGAGGCTATACTGTTCTGTCCAGCAGCCACTGGCAGAATAAATTAAAAACAGTTTCTTTTTATTTTTTAAAATTTGCGGGCCTTCATTCACATATACGTGTGGCGGATTATCGGGGTCGTTTAAATCGCCATGCTTTTCCCAATCGTACACGGCGCTGGAAATGCGCACCCTGTTTCCTTTGATCTTCCAGGGATCTTTCATTCTTGCCATATAAATATCCTGTTTCCCATTTTGGTCTCCTTCCCAGCCCGACCAAATCATGTACATTTTTTTTCGATGCACAAATACAGAGCCGTCAATAGCCCATTTGTCTGCAGGGTCATTTATTTTTCCCTTAAAGCTCCAGGTTCCAATTAATGGATCAGGTGATTCATTTTCTAAAACATACATGCGGTGCGTGTTGTTATTGCCATTATCCGCAGCAAAGTATACATACCATTTTTTCCTGATAAAATGCATCTCGGGCGCCCATAATTCGTGGGAATAAAGTGTGTTTAAAGGTGGAACAAAAATAGTTTTACGCTCAGCGCCTTTTAATTCAGAAAGGTTTTTTGTTTTCCAGATAACGATGCTATCGCCGAGGGTATTTGTGTAATAGTAATAGCCATCTTTATAAATGCTCCAGGGGTCGGCCCCGGAGGTGAGCAGCGGATTGGTGAATGTTCGATAATTATTTTGACACCATCCGGTAAAATGCAGTACCAGGATAATACTTATGACACTTAATATTTTTATTTGCATAGATACATTTTATTCTCCTGAAGGTTTTTTAATGGCAAGTCCTATTGCAACCGGTTCACCGAAATTTGGTATGCCATCCGCATTCCAGGTCAATTTCTGCATCCTGGGATTCCTGGCATCTCCACAACCCTTACCGGCAGAGGGGTTGGCGTGATACAATATCCAATCTTCTGTACCATCTTTAGATTTAAAAAATGTATTATGGCCTGGCCCGTATACGCCACCTGAAGTATTTTTTGTAAATACCGGTGAAGAAGACTTGGTCCAATTGGAGGATACGAGTGGATCTCCGCCATCAGTTAAGGTAAGCATGCCTAAGGCATAGTCGTCCGTCCAGCAACCGCTTGCAGAAAAGATCAGGAACACTTTGCCCGCAGCATTTTTTAAAATTTCAGGGCCTTCATTCACTGCCGGTGGCGCCCCATTCATTTCCCAGGGAAATTGTGGCGAAGAAATAAGTGAACGTGCAGTTTCCAAAGTCCACGGGTTAGCCATCCGGGCAATGTAAAGCCTTTGTGTATTGTCAGATGCAGAAGCCTGGCCGCTCCAAATAAAATAGTTAGTTGAATTATAGGTGAACACTGTGCCATCAATAGCAAAGTAATCTGCTACCGCATCATAAATTTTTCCCTTATCAACCCAGGCGCCCGTTTTAGGATCATTGCTTTCATTTTCTAAAACAAAGGTCCGTTGAGTACTTAAGTCAGTGGAGGCGCCTGCTGTATAATAGGCGTACCATTTATTATTAAGATAATGTAGTTCCGGCGCCCATACATTGTTTGAGTTAGCGCCTGATGAAGGTGCAGACCAGATGGTCGTAACCGGTGCTTTTTTTAACTCGGACATTTTTGTTGTGTGCCATAATGCAATGCGGTTGCCTAATGT
>JANLXV010000382.1:0-3863 GCA_031365305.1 Chitinophagaceae bacterium | reverse complement strand
GTGAATTAGATGCTGAAATTGAGGGAAGTTTTCGCAAAACATCCCTGCGAATACAATCAGCAAATGGCGACAGTGTTTTTAATTATTATTACTATCCATTTTTAAATGCCTTTGATAATTTTGATTCAACCACTACAAAAGTTTTAGGCAAAAGTCAGGATGGCAAGCCCGATTACATAACTACTTTTATCGGTAAGGGCAGGTTGTATTTGCATACGGCGCCAAGAGCCTTTAGCAATTATTTTTTATTGACAGCAAATAACAGTCATTATCTAAGAATTGCATTTTCATATTTAAGACCTGAGCCAAAAAATATTTTCTGGGATGATTATTATAGTTCACATGGGTCATCTGCAAGGAAGACTAACAATGATAAAAGCAGGCAGGATACAGACTTTTCTGCATTGGGGGTTATAAAAAAAAATCCGCCATTATGGTATGGGTTTTTATTAGCGGTAACCGGGCTGCTACTGTTTGTATTGTTCAATATCAGGCGCAAACAGCGTGTAATAAGTAATATAAAGCCTGTTGAAAATACAACGGTTCAATTTGCTGAAACCATTGGCAGGCTTTACCTGCAGAAAAAAGACAATAAAAATATTGCTGAAAAAATGATCACTTATTTTTACGGGCATCTTCGTAATAAATATTTTTTAACATCTGAACCTGGCTCAAAAGAATTCCAGGTTATATTATCAAAAAAAACGGGGGAAAGTCCTGAGGATACAGACAAATTATTTAACGCCATCCAGCATATCAATTCAAGTGAATTGGTAAGTGAGCAGGAACTACTACATCTGAATAAGCAAATAGAACATTTCACAAATAAAGCATTATGACCGGAGACCAATTGTTTGAAAACAGGATAGACCTTTCTGAAGTAAGCACGGCGGTAATCCATATCAGGCAGCAGATTGAAAAGGTAATTGTTGGCCAGCATCAAATGGTTGATCTGCTTATGATAGGACTACTTTGTGATGGGCATATATTAATAGAAGGCGTGCCCGGCGTAGCCAAAACATTAACTGCAAAACTGCTGGCTAAAATTGTAGATGTGAAATTTTCGAGGATACAGTTTACACCCGATCTTATGCCGAGTGACGTACTTGGTACAACAGTGTTCAATCCCCGCCAGGGAGATTTTCAATTTAAGCCGGGCCCTATATTCAGCAACATTGTATTGATTGATGAGATTAACCGGGCGCCTGCAAAAACACAATCTGCTTTATTTGAAGTAATGGAAGAAAAGCAGGTAACTATTGATGGCGTTACACATCAGCTCACTTTCCCGTTTGTGGTATTGGCAACACAAAACCCAATAGAACAAGAGGGAACTTATCGCCTGCCGGAAGCGCAATTAGATCGGTTTCTTTTTAAGATCAATGTTAAGTACCCAACGCTGCAGGAAGAAATAATGATATTAAATGCCCAGCACACGCAATCGCAAAACAGCTTAATTGAACAGGTAGATAAAGTATTATCAGCCGACCAAATTTCAGTCTTCAGGCAAACGATTTTAAATATCATGATTGAACCCAACCTGATTGAGTTTATTGCGAGAATAGTGAATGAAACAAGGAACAATGCATCGCTTTATTTAGGTGCTTCGCCGAGAGCTTCCTTAGCTATCATGCGTGCTTCCAAGGCCAATGCGGGTTTAAAGGGCAGAGATTTTGTAACTCCTGACGATATTCTTGAGATGGCTGCTCCCGTAATGCGGCACCGGATAATTTTAACGCCTGAAAAAGAAATGGAAGGGCTAACACCCGATGAACTTATAGAATCAATCATAAGTAAAATTGATATACCAAGATAGCATTTACATAAAGTGAGCATTTTAGAGCGATATATACTATCTGTTTTTTTAACCAGGCGATTTTACCTAAGTATCATCGCCTGTATTTGTTTATACATCGTTTCTTTTTTTGTATCGGTTCTTATTGTATTACCGCCAATAGTTTTCACCTGTATTATTATACTTACCCTGGCAGATTATGCCATCCTTTTTTTTAGCCGCACACAGCCTTCTGCACAAAGGATAGTGCCTGAAAGATTGAGTAATGGTGATGAAAATTCAATAACCATCAGGGTAAAAAATAATATGCCTTATACTTTGCATATCGAGGTGATTGATGAGCTGCCTGAACAGTTGCAGATACGCGATCTTAAAAAATATGGCGTTTTTAAAACCGCCGAAGAAAAATTGTTTTTTTATACCATCCGCCCTTTACAACGCGGTGAATATTTTTTTGGAAGGTTGCTGTTATTTGCATCAACCAACCTTGGTTTGGTGCAGCGAAAAATAATGCAGCCTGCAGATATAATGGTGCCGGTATACCCATCATTTTTACAATTGAGAAAATACCAGTTGCGCTCTCATGCCACTATACAAACAGAAGCAGGTACAAAGCGCATGCGCAAGATTGGCCACAGCATGGAGTTTGAACAAATAAAGGATTATGTTACTGGCGATGATATCCGTACCCTTAACTGGAAAGCTTCTGCAAGAAAAGGCGGTTTAATGATCAACACTTTTTCAGATGAAAGATCGCAGCAGGTGTATTGTATTATTGATAAAGGCAGGCTGATGAAGATGCCATTTCATGGACTTACGCTTTTAGATCATGCTATAAACAGTTGTTTGGTTATAAGTGACGTTTGCCTTAATAAACAGGATAGAGTTGGCGTGATAACGTTTTCAAATAAAATGGGCACTGTGTTGGCTGCAGAAAAAAAAGCGACACAAAAATCTACTATTCTGGAAGTGTTGTATAACCAAAAAACTGATTTCCTGGAAAGTGATTTTGAAAAATTATATACCCTGGTAAGAAGCCGTATAAAACAGCGAAGCCTGCTGATATTATATACCAATTTTGAATCATTAGGCGGGCTTAAAAGGCAACTCGATTATCTGCGTTCTTTGGCGGGCCATCATCTTTTATTGGTGGTGTTTTTTGAGAATACCGAATTAAATGTATTAACGAACCAGGACGCAGCCAACCTTGAAGACGTTTATATAAAGACCGTTGCACAAAAATTTGCCTTTGAAAAAAAACTTATTGTGAAAGAACTAATGAAACATGGTATTCTAACCCTGCTTACCACGCCGCAGCGTTTAACTATTGATTCGCTGAATAAATATTTAGAGCTTAAAGCCAGGCAGGCGCTTTAGGAGGCAGGTGTGAGGTAGAAGGTATGAGGTGTCAGGCTATCAGCTTTCAGCCTTCAGAAGTCAGGTATGCTTTGGAAAAGGCTTTATAAATATCTTCTTCTGCTCCGTAGGCGCAACATGTTTGTAGAAAATTTAATAAGATCCCCTCTCGTGCCGCAGGTACGCTACCTGCTACAATATGTTGCTTACCTACGGCACGCCAAAGCGTGGTTGTGTATGTTTGTACAAATATTTTGTGCCTAAGGCACAGTTTAAACAAATTAAAACTTAGCTGTTTCAATAAGTTTTGTGATACTGTTCCGGCGGAGTTTTCACCACATTCACTGTTGAAGAAAGAGTATCAAATCTTGAACCTTGACGTATAAAAAATATCTTCTTCTGCACCGTAAGTGCACCATATTTGTAGAAAAATTAATAAGATTTCCTCTCGTGCCGTAGGTACGCTACCTGCTACAATATGTTGCGTACCTACGGCACGCCAAAGCGTGGTTGTGTATTTTTCTACAAATATTTTGTGCCTAAGGCACAGTTTAAACAGATTAAACTTAGATGCTTCAATAAGTTTTGTGATACTGTTCCGGCGGGGTTTTCACCACATTCACTGTTGAAGAAAGAGTATCAAATCTTGAAACCTCGACGTATAAAAGTCTTTATCTCTATTTGCTCTCTCATTTCAGATATTTATCTTTCT
>JANLXV010000346.1:0-10172 GCA_031365305.1 Chitinophagaceae bacterium | reverse complement strand
CAAAAATAAAAGGCGTACTAAAATTATACGCCACCTTTTCTTCTTTAACATGTTTGCGCTCTGAAAGTTCCAATTGAAAAAGCCAGCCTTGTTTTACAGATCTGGCCCTGCCAAGTTCAAAAAATACGCCATAGCCATCATTGATTAATTTTCCGCCGACCACTACACTTTTTTCATATGCAATAACGCCTTCTTCCTCCTGCTTTATTAAAGCATTTATCCGTTGTTTGTTTTCAAAGCGCTTGTCTTTTTTGTTTTTTTGAGAGAAGCCTGTAGATGTTATGGTAAGCAATGCAACTGCAATAAGTAATACTTTCATTAAAATCCTGTTGAAGTTTGTAGTGTAAATTTATGGAAAATAACATTGTATAGAATTGAGCTGCCGGGGGAGCGCATCTGTTAAGCCATATTGAGGGGGTAAGATGCATAATATTAGCATTTCATTATGCCTCTTTTTTTATGATGGCATTTCCAACGGCGCATTCAAGGCAACGTTTTACATCACAGTATTTCTTTTTTAATTGTAGAAGCGCCTGCGATTCAAAAGCGGTTTTACAGCTTATCCCTACATTTAAAAAGCCTGCAATAACATGATTTTTTTCAGGAGATAGCTCTTCAAGCCAGCGCATAGCTTTGTCTTTGATGGCTTCATCATTATGTATAGCGCCATAAGCAAACAGCATTGGGCAAATGGTATTAATGATTAGGCTGTTTGTCAGTTGCGTACCGATTGATTTTATTTTATAAGAAGATGCTTCACCAAACCTGTAATGATAATGCCAGTAATCATTTGCCTCTGCCATAAATAAGGCTTTAATATCTGGAAGATCATCGGTTTCTTTTACTACTGAAAATAAATGAGAACTTTTACTGATAAGCGCTGCAAGCTGTGCCAGACGAATGGTAGGGAAGTTGGCAGGCCGCATTCTTAAAAACAAAAGCGGTGTTTTAATTCCATTTAAATCATATTTTTTTGCAAGGAAGGCATATTCGTTTTTGAGCATTACAGGGTAACCATCAACGAAATCACCATTTAATAAACCGGCCTGGCCAAATAATAAAGCTTCAAGTTGTAGCACCAGGTTTTTATATTTTGCCAGCAATGTGTGCGGCAGAGACTGTGCAACATCTTTAAACTGTTCAGTATTTAGTGGCGCCCCGAAATTACCTGCAATCATCCACCAAAAGCATTCTTCCCAATTATTATTGGTTGCTTTTAAATGCTCAAAGATGATGGTTGATTTTTCATGCAGGCGTTCTGCAAGCATACGGTTTTTTAAGCCTGTAATTATTACCGGGTTTACCCGTGCTATCTGGTTTTCGCAAGGAATAAAAGCATGACTTTCCATCAGCTCTTTATATCTTGAAAGCAATACATTCGATACTCTTGGTTGTAATTCAAGTGTAGGAATAGTTCTTTTATTTCTTAATGAAATATCCCTGTCATCTATCCACACCACATGAAGAACGACATTGTTATAATTTTTATCAGAAGAATGTTTGTGAAGCAGCCAGTCAGATGAGCGAAGATGCAGCTCTATATTTCCTGCCCATATTGTGCCGTTTATATTGATTTTCCCTGATAAAAAATCGGGGCCCTGGTTATGGTTTAATGTGCCGGGATGTAAAATTTCAATTGATTCATTCTCAGTTGTCAACAGATTATTTCTGTTGAAATACTGAAATTGCCAGATAAAATGCAACAACTTTTCCGTCATTGGGTTTTTAAAGCACTAAATAAAAATTTTATCTTATTAAAACAACTTTAATTCACGCAGCAACCTGCTTACCGGCAAACCCATTACATTATAAAAATCGCCACTTATATTTTTAATGCCCACTAAACCAATCCACTCCTGTATGGCATAAGCGCCAGCCTTATCAAAAGGCTTGTAAGTATCTATATAATAAATAATGTCTTTTTCATCCAGCTCAAAAAAAGTCACCTGCGTGGTTTCAGTAAATAATGTTCTTTTGTTATTAGATATGATAGCAACACCAGTTATAACCTGGTGACTATTACCACTAATCTTTTTTAAAATATTTATGGCGTGTTTCCTGTTTTCAGGCTTACCAATAATTTCATCATTTAAAACCACGATGGTATCTGCCGCTATAATTATTACATCTTCATTGTAACTATTTTCTGATAACACTTTATTTGCTTTTTCAATAGCAATGTGCATGGCAATATCTTCAACATTTAAATCTTTAGGGAATGTTTCAGTAGTATCTGCGACAGCTACTTTAAAATTAATGCCCGCCTGTTGTAAAAGTTGCTGCCTTCTCGGCGATTGTGAGGCTAATATAATTTCAGGCATAAATAAGTTATATGTAGAGTTTAAAAAAGAGCATGGAAACTATGCCTGCAAACATTACCATTTTTATTGCCGCACTTATTTTATGGTATTGCGCATGATTATTAGCATCATACAATTTTTTTAAAATCCAAATGAGAGGAATAATTAAAAAGAGTACAGCGTATACCGCAGAAAGCCACCAGCCCAATTGAAGCATATAAAATTGCAACACTGTAAGCGAACTGATAAGCACCACAAGCCATACGCCTGTAAACACTTTTGCCGCAGGCACGCCCCAAACTATGGGCATTGTTTTACAGCCGTATTTTTTATCGCCTCGTATATCTTCAATATCTTTTACTACTTCCCTGATCAAAGAAATAATAAAGGCAAAGCCGGCATACATAAAAGATAGTTTTAATAAACGTGTGGCAATAAATTCGTCAGCGGCAGAACCGATAAAACTGAACCTGTATTCTGCCACAGCAATTACTAAAATAGTCCAGGCTGTTAAGAGAGAAATTACAATGTTACCGATCAGTATTTTCTTTTTAAGTGTGGTAGAGTAAAACCATAAGGCAATTATTGCTATAAGATTAAAAACAGGTATGGACAGGTTTGAAATTTTATAACCCACATACAGGCTTAACAAAAGGCCGGCAGCAGATAACAGCACATGCATAACAATGGCCCAGCGGCGTTTAATTACTCTTTCTATAATTAATTTAGAGGGTTTATTAATCCTGTCAATAAACAAATCAAAATAATCATTGATCACGTAACCCGCTGCTGCTATACAAACAGAAGCTATAACCAACAACCAAAAATTTAATATGGAAAACGAATGTTCTTGCTGAGAAGTTGAACTGCGGTAAATAAAAGGAATGATAAAGAAATAAAATAATACCTGCGTAAGCACAATGAATACAAGGTTAGGCCACCTTATTAGTTTAAAAAAAGCAGCAAGTAATTTCATTACTCAGGTGAAATTTGAAATGCGTTAAGGTTGAGCTTAGATAGCCGGAGACTCTTCAAATATCTCCCACTTACCGTGAAGCTTCATGGTTTTTTCGACAACATCTCTAACACAACCCCCGCCACCTTTAAAAGGCGAAATATAATTACTTATCAATTTAATTTCTGCGGCGGCGTCCTTTGGGCAACAAGCCAGCCCTGCCCTTTTCATGCAGTAATAATCGGGAATGTCATCACCCATGAAAAGTATTTCATGCCATGATAGATTTCTTTGGTTTGCATAATTTGTAAGTGTGGTTATTTTATCCTGTATGTTTAAAAAAACATCCTGTATACCAAGTTTTGATAGCCGTTCTTTTACAGGCTCAGACCGCCCGCCGGAAATGATAACCACGTTGTACCCTTTTTTTACTGCCGCCTGTAATGCATAGCCATCTTTTATATTCATCTGCCTTGCCATTTGTCCATCTTCTAAAACAAGCAGGCTCCCATCAGTAAGCACACCATCAACATCCAAAACAAAAGTGCTTATATTTTTAAATCTCTCAAATGTATTCATCCGTAGTCTTATTATAGTCAATGGTTATTGGTCATTTGCAAAGACATCTTACTTTTTACTTTTTACTTTTTCATTGTTCACTGAACTATTTTTGATTATCCCTCCACTCATACACCCACGAACTTTGTATCATCTCCAGGTGCCCTTCATTACTGGCTTCTGTCTTGCCTTCAAAATTCGGAATTTCCATTACCCATTTTAAAAGATCGGTAAAACGAATTCTATATATTTTGCCTTCATTAAAATCATCGCCAAAACGTTCATACAACTTCATGGCAATATCTTCATAATCGTTCCAATGTATAGGGGGTTCATAGCTCGGCATAATAGATATATTGAATAAATAGTTTAATGATTATTCACCAAGAAATTGGGTTTGATAGGGTAAGGTAACTACAATATCGCCTGAGCCTGGCTGTAATACACATTGGCAACCCAATCTTGAATTTAATTTAGGATTAATAGCTCTGTCAATAAAATCTTCTTCTTTATCACTAAGTTCCTCAACCAAATCTTCCCCTTTTTCAACGTATAAATGGCAGGTGCTGCAGGCACAAACGCCCCCACAGTTATGATGTAATTCAATATCATTTGTAAGCGCTACTTCAAGAATGGACTGATCAGTACTAACGTTTTCAATGGTAACCGGCTGCAAACCCTTCTGCTCAAACTTAAATGTAATAGTGTACATGCTTTTTCTTTCGGCTGCAAAATTAGGCTTTACACCACAATGGATAGCCGATTTTTAGAATCGTAATTATTTAAGCTGATGCAGCTTCAAAATACTTTCAGTAAGCTTTAAATAGATGTATTTTAAATCGGGTTGCTTGGTAAGCAGTTGCAAGTGTTTACCCAGTGTGTAGATGTCTTCTCTTATAGCCGGGCCGGTTTGCACCTGTTTTGCAGAAAGCTTGTTTATACGCTCAGTAGTTTCGTTTATTAACGGATAAAGCTTGGTAAAATCAAGATGTTCTGATGAACAAAAGTCTTCAGCTAATGCGTATAAATGATTGGCAAAGTTGCTAACCACCACAGCGGAAATATGATACTTTACTCTTTCATCATCATTTGCATAAGTAACATCCTGCGAAATCGTTTCGGCAAAAGCTTTGATTTTACCAAGCGTTTCGGCAGTATTGCCATCTATAAGAAATGGGATATGCGGCTGATTGACAAAATCTTTACTAAGACTTTGCAGAGGATATAACACCCCATAATTTCCTGAAATATTATTTAAAACATCTTTTGAAACTGAGCCAGCGGTATGCAACACCAGTTTATTGCCGAGGTGCACATCATGATAAAGATGATGCAAGGCATTATCTGTTATGGCAAATAGATACAAGTCAGCCATGGTATCTGCAAAGGCAATATCATTGCCTGATGTGCTGCCAAATTGCTCGGCAAGTGCTTTGGCATGTTTAATATTTTTACTGATGACCTGTATAATGTTATGGCCTGCTTTGTGAAGAGCTTTACCCAAAACTGTAGCAACATTCCCCGAGCCTACAATCACAACCTTCATAAAACTAATATTGTATTAGGTACAAACTTTAAGCGTTAATTGATCTGGAATGGATTCTAAATAAACGGAAATATCTTTCTTTTAGAAAGATAGGATGGGCACGGGCTAAATGGGTATCATCAAAATAATAACGGGAAGGTTTGTTTCAAAGGATTCGGTTAAATATAGTATTAAATGCAATAGCAATTAAAAAGCCAAATAAATTGATTAAAATTTATGTGAGGCATTTGATATATTGCCCCGTCATTCATATTTCAATTTTAAACTAATATTGCAAAAACTTACCGCCGGTCAAATATATAACTCTAATGCGCTTTAATTATTTTATTCTCTTGTATTGATCGCACTACGGTGTTTATGTAAAAATATTCAACAAAAGATATACAGAGGCAGGAAAAAAATCAACATGGCAAAAAACCTTTTAATTGTAGAATCACCTGCAAAAGCTAAAACCATAGAAAAAATTTTAGGTGAAGATTTTGAAGTGAAAAGTTGTTATGGCCATATACGTGATCTTGAAAAAGATGATATGGGGATTGACATTAAAAACCATTTTGCCCCACGCTATAAAGTACCCGATGATAAGGAAAAAGTAGTTAAAGAACTTAAACAACTCGCCAAAAAATCAGGCGAAGTTTGGCTGGCATCAGATGAGGACCGTGAAGGCGAAAGCATTAGCTGGCACCTGGCTGAAGTTTTAGGCCTTGACCCAAAAACTACAAAGCGCATTGTTTTCCACGAGATCACCAAAAAAGCTATACAACAGGCCGTGGAGAATCCGCGGACAATAAATATGGACCTCGTAAATGCGCAGCAGGCAAGGCGGGTTTTGGATAGAATTGTAGGCTTTGAATTGTCGCCTGTGCTTTGGCGCAAAATAGGCATGCAACGAAGCCTGAGTGCCGGACGGGTACAAAGTGTGGCGGTGAGGCTGATTGTTGAAAAGGAAAGAGAGATTAATCAATTTAAAACAACAGGCAGTTTTAAAATAGAAGGTCTGTTCAATGCTGAACAGAATAATCAGTCTATAACTTTTAAAGCGGAAGATGGCAGAAAACATGAAGTAGAAGCCGCAGAAAAATTTCTTGAAAGTTGTAAAGGCGCAGATTATACGGTTACAGACATACAGGTTAGGCCAGGAAAGCGTTCTCCGGCTGCGCCTTTTACCACCTCTACGCTTCAGCAGGAAGCCAGCCGTAAATTAGGTTACGGGGTTAGTAAAACCATGTTGCTTGCGCAAAGACTATATGAAAGCGGTAAGATCACTTATATGCGTACCGATAGCGTTAACCTTAGTGATACGGCTCTTGATGAAATAAAAGAAGAGATCAACACATCTTATGGTGAAAAATATTTGCAGGTAAGAAAATATAAAACCAAAAATGAAAGTGCGCAGGAAGCACATGAAGCTATACGCCCAAGCTATATAAAGAATAGTACAGATGACGACCCGGATAGCAGGCGCTTATATGAATTAATATGGAAGAGAACAATAGCCAGCCAGATGAGTGATGCAGAGCTTGAAAAAACATCTGCAAAAATAGCCATCAGCACCAATAAAGAAGAATTAACAGCCTCTGGAGAAGTTTTAAAATTTGATGGCTTTTTGAAAGTGTACATGGAAAGCAGCGATGAAGACGAAGAGCAGAATGGCGTTTCAGCTACCGATACGCAAAATGAAAGCCGGCTTCCCAAACTTGCTGTTGGCCAAAAAATAATGCTGCAGCAGCTTACTGCCACAGAGCGTTTTACCAAACCATCGGCCAGGTATACTGAGGCATCACTGGTTAAAAAACTTGAAGAGTTAGGCATAGGCAGGCCAAGTACTTATGCCCCTACCATCTCTACAATAATAAAAAGAAATTATGTAGAAAAAAGGGATAAGGAAGGTTACAAAAGGATATTCAGAATAGTGAGATTAAAAAATGACCAAATAGAAAAATCAGAACAGGAAGAAAATACAGGTGTTGAAAAATCAAAGCTGTTTCCTACCGATCTTGGCCTGGTAGTCACCGACTTTTTAAAGCAGCATTTTGATGAAGTAATGGATTATTCTTTCACTGCAAATATTGAGGAAGAATTTGATAAGATTGCTGAAGGCAAACAACAATGGAGCAAAATGGTTGGCGATTTTTATGAGCCATTTCATAAAGATGTGGAACATACGCTTGAAAATGCTGATAGGGCAAAAGGCGAGCGCATTTTAGGCACCGACGAAGCAAGCGGCAAACCCATCTCTGCAAGAATGGGTCGCTTCGGGCCAATGGTGCAGATAGGCAGCCAGGAAGACGTAGACAAGCCAAAATTTGCAAAGCTCAAACCTACACAGAGCATTGAAACCATCACTCTTGAAGAGGCGTTGGAATTGTTCAAATTACCACGGCTTCTGGGTTCATTTGAAGATGCAGATGTAAGCGTGAACATTGGCCGCTTTGGGCCTTATGCTGCGCATGATGGAAAATTTTATTCTTTAAATAAAGAAATGGATCCTTACACTATTGAGCTGTACGAGGTTAGCCCCATGATAACAGAAAAGCGCCAGGCTAAATCTGAAAGAACCATTAAAGTGTTTGAAAAAGAAAAGATACAAATTCTAAAAGGCCCGTATGGCCCCTATATAAAGCAGGGTTTAAGAAACTATAAATTAAATAAAGAGCAACAGGAAAAAGCCGATGACCTTTCTATAGATGAGGTTAAGCAGATCATAGAATATTTAAAAGCAAATCCACCTAAAAAATCTGCTGCAAAAAGAAAAAAGAAATCGTAAAACTACCTGCGTATTTTTTGCCTGTAATTATTTAAAGAGATAATTAGTTTTTCACCGTCGGTTTCTTAATTTTATAGCGATAGAGTTGTGAGGTGTGAGGGAGCAGGTATGAGGTGTGAGGTATCAGGTATGAGGTAGTATGTACTCACTGCTCTATAAATTGGTATAAAATTTTAAAACATTATACCCGGGATTTATCTAATATCTATTAATTAAGTACTAAGTACTTAATTAATACCTCTGACATAAAAACAAAGCTGTTCCATGCAGGAAAACAAAGAAATTTCAGCCCTTTTTCATTTAATAGATGACCCTGACCAGGAAGTTTTTGAGACTGTAAGCGAAAGAATAGTTTCATTAGGCAGAGCCATTATTCCCAATCTTGAAAACTTATGGGAGAATACGATAAGCGAAGAAGTTCAGGCCAGAATTGAAATGCTTATACATAAGCTTCATTTTACGGACCTTCTCACTGATTTTAATTTATGGAAAAATAAGCCTGCAGAAATAATGCAGGGCGCTCTTCTTGTATCGCGTTATGGTTATCCTGAAATGACGAACACTGCATCCTTGCAGGAAATTGAAAAGATCAGGAGAAATATATGGCTGGAACTTAACAGTTATCTAACGCCCCTGGAACAGGTGAACGTAATCACAGGCATTCTTTATAATTATAGTAAACTTAAAGGTGTAGAAATCTCTTACAATTCTCCTGAGGATTTTTTTATCAATAAAGTTTTAGAGAATAAAAAAGGTAACGCTATTTCCAACGGAATTATTTATTTAACTATTTGTGAATTGCTTGATATTCCCGTTCGGGCTATCAATATTCCAAAGCAATTTATCCTGGGATATTTTGAAGTAGATCATAATACAGTTCATCCCTCAGGCATCATCGGTTCAAAAATAAATTTTTATATAGACCCATTAAACGGCCAGATCTATTCGCATAAGGATATTGAAAATTATTTTAAAAGAATATCTGTGCCGCCTACCGCCTCTTATTTTAAGCAGCTTTCCAACAAAAGAATTATTCAATACCTGCTTGAAGAATTAAGTAAATGTTATGATGAAGATCGTTACTCTTACAAACAAAATGATCTTTACCATCTGGTAAGTATTTTAGATGAATAGATGAAAGAGATATTCGTCATATAAAATTTCAAAGTAAACTCCATGTATCGTCAAATGTCATTTACACGACTCTGTGCCGCAATATTCACTATTGCAATACTAATAAGTGTTTTAGGTTGTAAGCAAAAAGAAACCGCTATTGCTAAAGTTTCGCCAGGTGAAGTTTCCGTTGATGTAGATCCATCAGGTGATCTCCCCCAAAAATATCAGCTCAACAAAATAAAATTGCCTGCTGGCTTTTCAATAAATGTATATGCTGAAGTTGAAAATGCAAGAAGCATGTGTCTTTCACCTAACGGCACTTTGTTCGTAGGTAATCGGGATAAGGACAATGTGTATGCTGTTGTTGATAATAATAAAGATGGCGTAGCAGATAAAATTTACAAAGTAGCCTCCGGCTTAAACACACCAAACGGTGTTGCTTTTAAAGATGGCAGTTTATACATAGCTTCCATCTCCACCATTTACCGTTTGGATAATATAGAAGCCAATCTTGCCAACCCGCCAAAGCCTGTTAAAATATTTGATAAATATCCCAAAGACGCACATCATGGCTGGAAATTTATTGCTTTTGGGCCTGATGGAAAATTGTATGTGCCGGTAGGTGCACCATGTAATATCTGCGAAAATAAAAATCCTATTTACGCTTCTATCACATCAATAAACCCTGATGGCAGTAATATGGAAGTGTTTGCAAGCGGCGTTAGAAATAGTGTAGGCCTTACCTGGCATCCTGTTACCAGGCAACTTTATTTTACTGACAATGGCAGAGATATGCTTGGTGACAATGTACCTGAAGATGAATTAAACTCAGCGCCACGGAAGAGCATGCATTTTGGCTATCCCTATTGCCACCCGGATAATATTTTAGATCCTGAATTTGGTAAAGGCAAAAATTGCAGCGACTACACT
>JANLXV010000306.1:0-14992 GCA_031365305.1 Chitinophagaceae bacterium | reverse complement strand
GCCAAAGGCTTTGGCAAGCTCAAGCTGACAAAACTTTTACAGGTAACCAAACCAGAAAGAACTTAGCATTCTCCTTCATCGGTTTAATTTATTACCTTTTAAGAATTCGTGAAATTCGCTTTCAATTCGTGTTACTGCATTAATTCGTTTCCAGTATTTTCATCACCACAACTTCTTCCGGTGTAAGGCCATCTTTGTCCTTGCTGGTTTCTGCATGATCTAACTCATCAATGTATTTTGTAATGCCATTTGTTTCGTATAAATTTAAAATAAGCGGGTGCACATAATATTTTTTACACACGGTTCTGGTATTGCCCAAATGCGTTGCAACGGTATCAAGCACTTCAACAATTTTTTGCTTGGTTTCTTTAGCTGTATCGCAACAACCAACTTCTTTCAATGCCAAAAAAGCTTGGACAGTTCCTGCCCACGTTCTAAAGTCTTTTGCTGTAAATTCTCCGCCACTGATGTTACGTATGTATTCATTCACCATTCCAGAATCAATACTGCGACGTTGATTATCATCATCTAAATATTGAAACAATTCTTTACCCGGGATATCACGACAATTTTTTACAATAGCCGACAATTTTTTATTCTTTAAGCTGATGTCATGCATCACACCTTTCTTTCCCTTGAAAGAAAATTTCAGGCTGTTGCCATTTACCTGCACGTGTTTATCCTTCATAGTTGTCAGCCCGTAAGAACCATATAATTTTTCATACATACTGTTGCCGACTCTTATACTGGTGCGTTCCATAAGGCTCACTACTGCTGCCAGCACTTTGTTTAACGGCAACCCGGGTAACGATAAATCTTTATTTAATTGCTTTCTGATTCCAGGCACAACTTTTCCAAAATCTAAAAGCCTGTAAAATTTTGTATGGCTTCTAACCTTGTTCCATTCCGGGTGATAGCGATATTGCTTCCTGTTTTTTATATCAAAGCCGGTTGCCTGCAAATGCCCATTTTCTTTAGTGCATATCCAAACGTTCGTCCAGGCCGGCGGAATTACCAAATGTTTTATCCTCAGCAATTCTTCATCATCAGTGACCTTATTATCGCCATTAAAATATTGAAATTTCTCTCCGACTTTTTTTCTTGTAATGCCAGGTGATGTATCAGAAACATAAACCAGGTTTACGGCCTTTGCACTTTTTTCAGGATCATGAATAATACTTTCAGTTTTCTTCTTTGATAATTTTAAGGGTTCTGCCGCAAGTGTTGCCATTAGTAAATTTTATCCATTAATAATTTCTCCGCCATTGGGGTGAAGTACCTGCCCTGTTATATAACTGGAATCGCTACAAGCTAAAAATAAATAACTCGGTGCAACTTCTACAGGCTCACCTGCCCGTTTCATCGGTACATCGCTGCCATGTTTAGCAACTTTTTTTGGCTCGAACGAAGACGCAATCAATGGCGTCCATATCGGCCCGGGTGCAACGGCATTTACTCTGATTCCTTTTTCAATAAGATTAGAAGAAAGACTCCTCGTAAAACTTACAATGGCACCTTTTGTTGCGGCATAATCAATCAATACACCGCTGCCTCTATAAGCAGTAACTGATGTTGTATTGATTATTGAACTACCATTCCCCATATGTTTCAATGCAGCTTTGGTAACCCAAAACATTGAAAAAATATTGGTTTGAAATGTTTTCAACAACTGCGCAGTTGTAATGTCTTCAAGCCTTTTGCTTTCGTAATGAATAGCAGCATTATTAACCAAAACATCAATCTGTCCAAATTGTTTTATTGTTTTAGCTACAGCCGATGTGCAAAATTTTTCTTTTGTAAGATCGCCCGGGATAAGTAAACATTTTCTTCCATATTGGGAGATCATCTGCTGCGTGTCTTTCGCATCGGTATGTTCATCATAATACACAATAGCTACATCTGCGCCTTCCTTGGCAAACAAAATGGCTACTGCTCTGCCTATGCCGCTATCTCCGCCGGTTATCAGGGCAACTTTATTGTGAAGCTTTCCACTCCCTTTAACTTTTAAATTATCTGCCACCGGTTGTGGCTGCATCTTAAGTTCGCTGCCGGGCCTTTGCTGGTGCTGTGCTTTTCTTATTAATTTTTGCGGGCTGCTTTTCTGCATACATCTTCCTTTTATAAATATTGCTATTGAAATTTTTGTGCCTTATTTGTTTAAACTTAGCTAAGCTTTTAAAAGGCCAATTATAAAGCTTCGCATACACTTTTGAGGAATTATATCTACAGGCAAAGCATGAATTTGATCAATGTAGATGCTTTACAAATATCTTTAATCATGAATTATCTTGCTCATGCTTACCTGTCGTTCAATCACCCCGGCATATTGATAGGTAATATGATCAGCGATGATGTAAAAGGCAAAAAGAAATTCGATTACCCTGATCGTATTCTGCAAGGCATTATGTTGCACCGCCATATTGATACTTATACTGATGCTCATGACGCAACAAAAGCCGCAAAAGTATTTTTCAAACCTTATTATGGCTTATATTCAGGTGCTATGGTTGATGTGGTGTATGATCATTTTTTAGCTAATGATAAAAATATTTTTAAAACAGAAGATGAGTTGATTGAGTTTGGCAATACAACCTGTTCAATTCTAAATGAAAATTTTGAAGTATTACCTGAGCGATTTAAAAAAATGCTGCCTTATATGACCGCTCAAAAATGGCTATCAAATTACAGGTTCAGGTGGGGCATTCAACAAAGCTTTCGTGGTGTGGCACACAGGGCAAAATTTATTAATGAGTCTGAAATAGCTTTTGAACTTTTTAATAAAAACTATTATGCTTTAAAAGATTGCTACAACCTTTTTTTTAATGACATGAATAATTTCACGAGAAATAAGCTAAGCAACCTTTTAAGCTAAAAAAATGATCTACAACAAAAAACCTATGATGAAGTTACTAACGGTTATCCTGGCTTTGCTTTCCATGCAGGCATTGGCACAGTCTAATACATCGCCATTACCGCCGCTTGATAAGTCGCCAATGGATATTAGTTATTACCCGGCCAATTATCCACTCTTAAAAATCCAGGGAAAAATTACTGAGCCTTTAGGTGCACGACTTATTTACAGCAGGCCGCAGTTAAACGGCCGTAAGGCATTTGGAGAATTAAGAGAATTAGGAAAA
The DNA here is from genome assembly GCA_031365305.1 of Chitinophagaceae bacterium. Taxonomy (GTDB): domain Bacteria; phylum Bacteroidota; class Bacteroidia; order Chitinophagales; family Chitinophagaceae; genus Ginsengibacter. The sequence goes on along the minus strand of JANLXV010000306.1, from coordinate 11,855 downwards.
CTCTGGCGCCTCGGCGCAAATGAAGCCACGGAAATTGAATTTTTCCGGGATGCTAAAATTGCTGGTAGAAAGGTAAAAAAAGGCCGCTACACTTTGTATGCTATCCCTAATGCCAACCAGTGGACCATCATTCTTAACAGGGACCTTGATACATGGGGAGACTTTAAGTATGATCAAACCAAAGATGTGTTGCGAACTATTGTTCCCATAACAAAAACAGACGTTAATGAAGTGCTTACTATTGTTTTTGATAAAAGCATTTCAGGTGCAAATCTTCTTATATACTGGGATGATGTAAAAGTTAGCCTGCCCATAGTATTTTTTTAAGCTTTATTTTGCACGCTGCCAAAGCATGTAGCTTCGTGTAAAAATCTTTGCAGATGAAATTAGGTACTAAATTTATTCATGCCGGTATTGAACCGGATCCTTCTACCGGCGCTATTATGACGCCAATCTTTCAAACGTCAACTTATGTACAGGCTGCTCCCGGCGATCATAAAGGGTATGAATATGCCCGGACACAGAATCCTACACGGCATGTTTTGCAAAACGCTTTGGCAGCAATAGAAAATGGTAAATATGGCTTATGCTTCAGCAGCGGTATGGCGGCAACTGATGCTGTTATAAAATTATTTAATCCCGGTGATGAAATTATTGCCTGCAATGATATGTATGGCGGCACCTACCGGTTGTTTACAAAAGTGTATCAAAAGTATGGGTTGAAATTTCACTTCATAAATATGCAGAATCCGGATAATATAAAAAATTATATTTCTGAAAAAACGAAGTTAGTATGGACAGAAACGCCCACTAACCCCATGATGAATATTACAGACATCGGCGCTGTAGCTTCCATCTGTAAACAACATAATATTTTGCTTTGTGTAGATAATACTTTTGCCTCGCCTTATTTACAGAATCCATTAGATCATGGGGCTGACATCGTTTTACATTCTGCAACAAAATACCTGGGAGGCCATAGCGATGTTGTACACGGCTGCCTTATATTAAATGATACGGAACTTAAAAACCAACTGGAATTTTTACAAAATAGTTGCGGTGGCGTACCAGGCCCGCAGGATTGTTTTCTTGTATTGAGAGGTTTAAAAACGCTGCATCTTCGTATGCAAAGGCATTGCGAAAATGGAGAACGTATTGCCCATTATTTACGCAATCATCAAAAGGTAGATAAAGTATTTTGGTGCGGCTTTACTGATCATCCTGATTATGCAATTGCATGCAAGCAAATGCGTGGCTTTGGCGGCATGATGAGCTTTACATTAAAAGACGACAGCATTGAAGCTGCGAATAAAGTATTAAGTTCTACAAAATTATTTTCATTGGCCGAAAGCCTTGGCGGTGTTGAAAGCCTTATTGGTCACCCCGCAAGCATGACGCATGCCAGTATACCAAGAGAAGAGAGATTGAAAAACGGCCTGGTAGATTCATTGATAAGATTAAGCGTAGGCGTAGAAGATGTTGATGATCTTATTGAAGATCTTGCTAATGCCCTATCTGTCTAAAAATAGCCTTTAAATTTTACGGTTGAAATCGCTCAAAATTTTCCTGGATAAAAAAGTAAAGGAATTTAACAGGCCATCTTTTATAGCAAGAGATCCAGTCAGCATTCCACATGGATTCAGCAAGTTACAGGATATAGAAATTTCAGGTTTTTTTGCGGCCATATTTTCCTGGGGAAACCGCACAACTATTATAAACAAGGGCAAAGAGCTGATGCAATTAATGCATAACGCACCACATGATTTTTGCCTGCATCATACCGATAGTGATTTAAAAACTTTACTGCATTTTAAGCACCGCACTTTTAATACTACAGATCTTTTATACTTTATAGACTTTTTTAAAACACATTATGCTAAATACGATACACTTGAGAGGGCCTTTTTCAAGAATGAATATCCGCATTCACCTTACAGTGTAGAAAGTGCATTGGCAACATTTAATAAATATTTTTTTTCTTTGCCTGATGTTCCGGGAAGAACTAAAAAGCATATTTCTTCTCCCAACAAAAATTCAAGTTGTAAACGCCTGAACATGTTTTTAAGGTGGATGGTGCGGCGTGATAATAATGGCGTAGATTTCGGTCTGTGGAAATCAATCAGCCCGGCAGATTTGATAATGCCTGTTGATCTGCATGTGGCAAGAGTAGCGAAACATTTTGGGCTGCTTGAACGCTCACAGGTTGACTGGCAGGCGGCAAAGCATCTTACTGAAAAGCTGAAAGCCTTTGATAGCACTGACCCGGTTAAATATGATTTTGCATTGTTTAGTCTTGGTATTGATGAAAATTTTTAAAACCATTTAGTTATGACTTTAAGCCAACACATTGCCCAACATTTATTTGATGTTCATGAAGGTGACAACTGGACGGATGTTAATCTTAAAACTACTTTGAAAGACATTACCTGGCAGCAGGCCGAAGCAGTTACGTCAGCTTCTAAAAATTCAATCGCTGCACTCGTGCATCACATTGGCTTTTACACCAATGTTGTTCAGCAAAGGCTGGAAGGCACCGACCCGCCCATCAATGACAAAAACGGCTTTGATCATCTCGAGATAAAAAATGATGATGACTGGAAAGACCTTGTTGAAGAATGCTTCAGAACATCTGCGGATCTTGTAAGCTATCTTCAAAATTATCCTGATGATAAATTGTTTGTACCGGTTATGGAGAACAAATCAACAGCGTATAAATCCTTGCATGGCTTAATAGAACATGCACATTATCATTTAGGCCAGATCGTTTTAATAAAGCATTTGGTACAGAAAGTTTAGCATAATTATGAGCGAAAAACTTTCAAAAATATTGTCGGCTGTAAAAACGGGTGATAACAATATGCTGTTAAACTTAGAAACTATAGTCGCTCAACTTCTTGAAAATGATCCAGAAAAACTCATGCATGCACTTTACAGAATAGATGTAGATGAGAAAAAATTTACGGCTGCAATGCAAGGTACTACCGGTAATCCCGCAAAAGATATTGCCTTATTATTATACCAAAGGGTATTAGAAAAAGCAGCGAATAAAAAGAATTTTATAGCCGAAAAAAACATATCGCCTGAAGAAAAGTGGTGAGCCTGAATTATAACAAACTGCAGCAATGAACGTAGTTGAAGTAACCGATAAAAAAACAACCAAAGCATTTATTTCTCTCCCGGGCCACCTTTATAAAGATGATTCCAATTATATTTTCCCGCTTGAAAAAGATATAGCATCTGTATTTGATGCCACCCGAAACAACTTTCATAACCATGGTATAATAAAACGTTGGCTGGCTTTTGATAATGGTAAATCTGTGGGTAGAATTGCAGCCTTCATCAACTTTGAAAAAAATAAAAATGACGATTTTATTATTGGCGGCATAGGATTTTTTGAAAGCATTAATGATCAAAAAGTTGCTTTCGCTTTATTTGATACAGTAAAAAAATGGTTGCAGCAAAACGGCGCTAAGGCCATGGATGGCCCTATCAATTTTGGAGAGAATGACAAATACTGGGGCCTGTTGGTTGAAGGCTTTGTACCGCCAAGCATGGGTATGAATTATAACCCGCCCTATTATCAAAAGTTTTTTGAAGACTATGGATTTACAACATTATATGACCAGTTCACTAATGTTATTCATGTAGCTGAACCCTTCCCTGAAAGATTTAATAAAATAGCAGACTGGATAGCAGGCAAGCCCGGTTACAGATTTGAGCATTTTAAGAACATTGCATTTGAAAAATTTGCAGAAGACTTTAGAGAAATATATAATGATGCCTGGAGCGAATTTGAAAATTTTACACCCATTCAGCCAGAAACTATTAAACAATCTTTTAAAGAAATGAAGTCCATACTTGATGAAAAGATTATTTGGTTTTGCTATTATAACAACGAGCCTGTTGCTTTTGTGTTAGCCTTGCCTGATGTGAATGTGTTATTAAAACCTTTGAAAGGAAAAATGCATCTCTTCAATAAACTTAGATTTCTGTGGCTTAAAAAAACAATTGTGGTTGACAGGATACGTTTTGTTGTAATGGGCTGCAAAAAGAAATTCCAGAACAAAGGCATTGAAAGCGGCATCATAAGAAAACTTCAATTGGAAGTGTTACCCCGGAACACTATTAAACAAGCTGAACTGGCCTGGGTTGGAGATTTCAATCATAAAATGCTTGCCCTGCACGAAGCTACCGGCGCACAAAGAGAAAAGGTACATCGCACCTATAGATATATTTTTTGATGGTCTGCACTTTGGTTTTTAAAACCGGTACCAAATACTATATCCCATAAAGGTGAGCTTACACCAAAACCTTTCTCGTCAGATTGATAATGATGTAAATGATGGTGTTTCCACAAAAATTTTAAAAAAGGGAATGGCGGTTTCCAGGCGTGTATGGCAAAATGTATGCTGCCATATAAAAGATAGCCTAAAATAAATCCGGGGAAGAAAGCAAAGGCAAATTGCTTCATCAAAAAGAAGAATATAAAAAACAAAATAGAAGAAATGATAAGGCTTGGAAGCGGCGGCATAAACAGGCGTTCTTTATCTCTCGGGTATTCATGATGATTACCATGTAAAATGTAAATGATATGTTGCATCTTTTCACTTTTGGCCGACCAATGAAATACGTAGCGATGCATGATGTATTCAAAAAAAGTCCAGAAAAAAATACCGGTAAAAAATATTATGCAGCCTTGTAAATAAGAATGCCCGGGCTGGAAAAAATGCCATAAAAAATAAATAATAATCGGCAGGTATAAGCTCCATATCACTAAAGGATGGGTCTTGGTCAGGTATTCCATCAAACCATTGTTGAATAGTTGCGCCTGGCCCTTATTTTTTATTTTATCAAACTGCATATATACCTAATCAAATAAAAAATTGAAAATTATACCTTCTCTGCATAATGCTATTGTAAAATTAAAACCTAAATTCTAATTGTTTTCAAGCTGTTACATGGTGTTATATTGCAGCAGAAAATTTTTTATGCAGTTAGTTTCTTATTACAAAGATGAACAGGATCAACTCGCTATATTGGTAGATGGTCTATTGTATGATATCGATCTTATGCATCCCGGTTTGCCGGTAGGCATGGGCATGTTTTTAAATTATTGGGAAGATGTATATCCCATTGCATTGGAAGTAGATAAGATCATTAAAGAAGGCCGGGTGTCTGCAAAACAAGGTATAAGTATTGATGATGTTACTGTACTTTGCCCCATAGCTCATCCGGTAAGCTTGCGTGATGCCTATGCTTTTCGCCAACATGTGGAAACCGCACGACGCAACCGCAATGTTCCAATGATCCCGGAATTCGAACAGTTTCCGGTGTTCTATTTTTCAAATCATAATAGCATCCAGGGCCCGGGTGAAATACATTGTATGCCTGATCATTTGCAAAAACTTGACTTTGAACTGGAAGTAGCCATTGTAATTTGCAAGCCGGGTAAAAATATAAAAGCCGGCGAAGCGGATGACTATATTGGCGGCTTTATGATCATGAACGATATGAGCGCAAGACAATTACAGCTTGAAGAAATGATGCTAAATCTTGGGCCGGCAAAGGGTAAAGATTTTTGTACGGCGATAGGCCCAATGCTTGTAACGCCGGAGGCGCTTGCGCCATTTTTAATTGATCCACCCGAGGGCCACGTTGGGAACGCCTATGATTTAAAGATGACCTGTAAAGTAAATGATATTGAAGTAAGCTCAGGCAATTTAAAAGACATGGCCTGGACCTTTGCAGAAATCATTGAACGTTGCTCTTATGGTGTGCAACTTTTCCCCGGCGATATTATAGGCAGTGGCACAGTTGGTACAGGTTGTTTTTTAGAATTAAATGGCACAGGCAAATTCAACAATCCTGGTTATGAAGAGCAATGGCTTAAAGAAGGTGATATTATTACTTTAGAGGTTGACCAGCTTGGGAGCCTTGTGAATACAATTGTTAAGGCTGAGAGCGATTTTTCGTTACTGGAACTTAAAAAAAGTAAATGAATTAACTTTATCCCTGGTGAATTCAGGATTCAAAATATTACCATACTACACTTACGATGATTATTGTAAATGGGAAGGCCGTTGGGAAATAATTGATGGCATTCCTCATGCGATGAGCCCTGCACCCAATCCAAAACACCAGGCCGTTGGAGCGAACATTATTTACGAATTAATTGATGCTATAAAAAAAATAAGTGTAAACATTGCCAGGTCTATGAGTTTATTGACTTGAAAATTTTTGAAGATACAATTGTTCAACCCGATGTTACGATTGTTTGCAAGCCTGTTACTAAAAACTTTTTAGATTTCCCCCCGGCTCTCGTTGTTGAAATTCTTTCTCCCACAATAGCGCTAAAAGACCGGCATACAAAATATGGCTTGTATGAAAAAATGGGTATTAAATATTTCCTGATAGTGAATATTGAAAGTCAAACTATAGAAATTTTTTCTCTGCAAAATGGTCAATATAACCCTGAGACATTTACCGCCGGGGAACCCTACAGTTTTTTACTGGAAGATGATTCCAACATTGAGGTTGATCTGCATAATATATGGGACTAACACGGCTGCTTTATTTATAAGTTCACCCGTATCATCCCTCTTTGAAGTTATGCAGATCAACGGCTACCTTTGCCGAAATTGAACAGCATTAATGAGCATACAACAATTATCTGAGCAGGAATTAATAAGAAGAGAAAAGCTCGCCGAATTGATAAAAATCGGTATTGATCCTTACCCGGCGCCAAGTTATCCGGTAAATATTTCAGCACAGTTTATAAAAGAAAACTATAAAGGCGAAGGCAACAAAAGTGACCCGATAGCTATCGGGTTTGCAGATGTATGTCTTGCCGGGAGAATTCTCAGCATCAGAGATATGGGCAAAGCCTCTTTTGCTGTATTGCAGGATGCCGGTGGTAAGATCCAGATTTATGTTCGTAAAGATGATATATGCCCTGGCGAAGACAAGCACATGTATGAGCTGGTGTGGAAAAAGCTTTTGGACATTGGCGATATCATTGGCGTAAAAGGATATGTATTCACTACAAAAACAGGCGAAACCTCCATACATGTAAAAGAGTTCACCGTGCTTACAAAGTCATTACACCCTTTGCCGGTAGTGAAAGAAAAAGATGGTGAGTCATTCGACGAGGTTACAGATGCTGAATTCCGCTACAGGCAACGGTATGCCGATCTTATTGTTAATCCGCATGTGAAGCAAACTTTCATCAACCGTACAAAGATGATCAATGCCATGCGTAATTTTCTAAATGAACACGGCGCTTTGGAGGTTGACACACCTGTACTTCAAAATATTCCCGGCGGTGCAGCAGCACGGCCATTTTCAACGCATCATAATGCCCTTGATGTGCCATTCTACTTACGCATTGCCAACGAACTTTATTTAAAAAGATTAATTGTTGGGGGTTTCGAATGGGTATATGAATTCAGCAGAAATTTCAGGAACGAAGGCATGGATAGAACACACAATCCTGAATTTACCATCCTTGAATTTTACGTGGCCTATAAAGATTATTTATGGATGATGGAAACCACGGAGCAAATGCTGGAGAAAACAGCTATTGCTGTAAACGGGTCGCCGCTTTGCCTGAACGGTGAGCAGGAAATTAATTTTAAAGCGCCGTTTAAAAGAATAACAATGTATGAAGCTATTAAAGAACATACAGGCTTTGACATTAGCGAGATGTCTGAACATGAGATAAGGGAAGTATGTCATAAGCTTAATATACATGCAGATAACTCCATGGGAAAAGGTAAGTTGATTGATGAGTTGTTTAGCGATCGTTGCGAAAAGCATTACATACAGCCTACATTCATTACAGATTACCCGGTTGAAATGAGTCCGCTTACGAAAAAACATCGCAGCAAACCCGGGCTGGTAGAGCGTTTTGAATTAATAGTTAACGGCAAAGAAATTGCCAATGCCTATAGTGAGTTGAACGATCCCCTGGAACAAAGAGAACGGTTTGAAGAGCAGGTTAAACTTAAAGAACGCGGCGATGATGAAGCCATGTTTATTGACTATGATTTTTTAAGAGCACTTGAATATGGCATGCCACCAACCAGTGGTATTGGTATCGGTATAGACCGGCTTTGCATGTTACTAACGAATCAATCTTCTATACAGGACGTTTTGTTTTTTCCGCAAATGCGGCCTGAAAAAACGGAAGCCACAAAAAAAGAAAGTGATTCATAATGAAGGTTACCGGTTTCTCTTTTATTAAGAATGCTGTTACATATCAATACCCTATTGCGGAGGCATTGCGCTCTATTTTACCCCTTTGTGATGAGATCATTGTTGCAGTAGGTGATTCTTCAGATAACACCCGTGATCTTGTTGCTTCAATAGATTCTAGAATAAAAATACTGGATACTGTTTGGGATGAACAATTAAAAAGAGACGGTAAAGTGTTGGCATCAGAAACTGATAAGGCTTTCCAGGCAATAGGTACTGATAGCGATTGGTGCATCTACATACAGGGCGATGAAGTGTTGCATGAAGATGGATATGATGCAATAAAAACTGCCATGCATAACTGGAAAGATGATCCATCGGTGGATGGGCTTCTTTTAAAATACAGGCACTTTTTTGGGTCTTATGATTATGTTGGCGCAGAAGGCGGCTGGTATCGCCACGAGATTCGTGTACTGAAAAACGATAAATCTATCTACTCATATAAAGATGCACAGGGTTTTAGAAAAGGAGATAATAAAAAATTACACGTAAAGCCTGTAGAGGCTTATATTCATCACTACGGTTGGGTGCAGGATCCTAAATTGATGAAGGCCAGGTTTATGGTAAAGGACACGATATATAATGCACAGAACATGAGTACAGAAAATATTGTTGTGCCTGAAGATTTTGCGTTTACATTGGTGAACGCCTTAAATGTTTACACCGGTAAACACCCTGCGGTAATGGCCGATAGGATAAAAAATATCACATGGACATTTAAGTATGATACATCAAAAAACCGCTTCAAATTTAAAGATCGCTTTAAAAATTTTATTGAAAAGCTAACCGGCAAAAGAATTTTTACTTATAAAAATTATAAGCTCATTTGATCTGTCGCTATCTTCATTCTTTAATAATGCACATGAGAAACAACACCCCTACAGGTAGACTTGCAGGCATCACTTTATTACTATTTTATAGCAGCATTGCTTTCAGCCAGCAAAAGTCAATTTCAACTGAACAGTTCATCCGGAATAAGCTGGAAATTGTAAAGCCTTTGCCCGTAATTATTTCATGGGAAACGGATGATGCACTTGTGATTTCAAAAAAGGAGCCAACAGATTCATCAGCAAAAACAGTGTTATATCATCTTAAAAATAATACTGAAGCAGCATACAAAGAAGCTGTAGCTGATAAAAAAATAACTTTAATAAATAATGACCTGTACTACCGTAATGATACAGGCTACATCCGCCTGACTAATTCAGCGGCCAAAGAAATCAATCCTACATTTTCGCCGGATAGCCAATCTATTGCATATACAAGGGCTAATAATTTATTTGTTTTCAACCTGAAACAAAATAAAGAAATACAGCTTACCACAGATGGCAATGATAGCCTGATGAACGGTTATTCAAGCTGGGTTTATAATGAAGAAATACTCGGTCGTTCTTCTCAGTACAGGGCATTTTGGTGGAGCCCGGATAACAGGCATATTGCCTTCTTTAGAACTAATGATTCGCCTGTGCCGGTTTTTACCATAACAGATGGTACAGGGCAGCACGGGCTTGTTGAAAAAGTTCGTTACCCTAAAGTGGGTGATGCAAACCCAAAAATAAAAATTGGTATCACAGACATTAATAGCCCACAAACTATCTGGGTAGATTTTAACGAGAATGATGACCAATATTTTGGTATGCCTTATTGGAACGCTGATGGAAAGCAACTATTAACACCATGGATGAACAGAGATCAAAATCATTTGAAAATATATGCCGTGGATGTGGCAAATGGTGTCAAAAAAGATTTTTATGATGAGCAACAAAAAACATGGGTTGATCTTGATGATCTTAAAAAGGTAAACGTTTTAAAAAACGGCAAAGGATATATTATCATCAGCGATAAAACAGGATGGAAACATTTGTACTATCATGATGCCGATGGAAAGCTTATTAACCCAATAACTTCCGGCAATTTTACAGTAACAGATATAAGTTATATAAGTGAAAAAAATGAAATGATATATTTTACAGCCCGGCGGGAGAACAGCGCCAGGACTGATTTATATAGTATAAAGTTTGACGGCAAAAATTTAAAACGCTTAACCTTTGGAGATTTTCATCACGCCATTCAGATGTCTCCTTCGGGGAAATATTTTATCAGTACTTACAGTAACAGTTCTACGCCGCCAAAGATGGCTTTGTTTACGCATACAGGTAAATTAGTTAAAGAACATGGCAATGCTAAAGGCAAAGACTTTGACAATTATAGCCTGGCCAAAACTTCTATACTAAGAATTAAAAGCGAGGACGGTTTATTTGATCTGCCTTCTCAAATTACCTGGCCGGCAAACTTTGATTCTGCAAAACGCTATCCTGTTTTAATATCAATTTATGGCGGCCCTGATGCAGGCACAGTAATGGACAAATGGACATATTCTACTAACCAGCAAATATTAGCCAATGATGGTCTCATCCAGGTTGCTATGGACCACAGGGCAAGCGGCCACTTTGGTAAGGCCGGGGTTGATTATATGTTTCATAATCTTGGGTATTGGGAAATGAAAGATTATAGCACGATCGTAAAATATCTTATCAATAAAGGTTGGGCCGACTCTACAAAAATTTGCATTACCGGTTTCAGTTATGGCGGCTACATGTCGTGTTATGCTTTAACCTATGGTGCTAATACTTTTACGCATGGAATGGCTGGCGGCAGTGTTACAGACTGGACTCTTTATGATGCAATTTACACTGAGAGATTTATGGGTACGCCTGCCAATAACCCCGAAGGCTATAAAACAAGTTCGGTATTAAACTATGTTGATCGTTACAAAGGCAAACTGCAATTGGTACATGGTGTTATTGATGACAATGTTCACCTGCAAAACAGCCTGCAGCTCATCAGTAAATTAGAAGATCAAAAGAAAGATTTTGAGTTCATGGTTTATCCCGGCTGCGGGCATGGCTGGCGTGATAATAAATGGCTCCATTACCAGAACATGAAAACCCGTTTCATTTATAAAAATCTTTTAGAAAAACCGGTGCCCGAAGGGTTGTTGAAATAAGAACAGCGGATTTTTGGTAATGTAGTCAAAAATGGTGGTTTAATGCTGTACACTTCTACGCCAAGCTTTTTTATATTCAGCAGGTCTTCATAAATCTCAGTAAACCTTTCTTCATTAGTATGTCTGTATAGCTGAACATAGCTTATATCGTGGTGGTAATACAAAACCAGGCATAACCCATTTGGGAAATAAGATCCATCAATAAGTAAATGTGTTTTATGCTTTGGCTTTATAACAACTTCAGGAGCTTCGGTAAGGAAGCGTTTAAACAGGCGTTGAATACTACTTTCTGACACGCCACTACCCCTGATCAGGTAGCGATAAACCTATCTTTCCATTATCCATTTCTTAAACCAGACAAAGCGATTTTAATATTTTACAAACCGGTTACTTCGTTGAAAATAACGTAGCGCTCATTGCATTTAAAGCGCTGTTTACAACCTTGAGTACCCAGCCAATCATCTTGAAACTACCGCAGCCCCAACAAAATTTTTTTTGTCATAATACAGAAATTGAAAAGGTTTCAATATAGTGCATTGAAACCCTTCACTGTACTTAATTGTAGACGATTTTACCAACTATTTTTGACTACATT
>JANLXV010000502.1:0-8271 GCA_031365305.1 Chitinophagaceae bacterium | reverse complement strand
GATGATGCAGTAATGCCACAAACCAAAGAAGCTATTTCACATGCGCAGGCTGCTAACGTGCCTATGATATTTGCTTTAAATAAGATAGACAAAGACGGGGCGAACCCTGAAAAAATAAAAGAGCAGTTATCTGCCATGAATTTATTGGTAGAAGATTGGGGCGGTAAATATCAAAGCCAGGAAATAAGTGCCCGCAGCGGGTTAAATGTTGATGTGCTTTTAGATAAAATTTTATTGGAAGCAGAGCTGCAGGATCTTAAGGCTAATCCGTCAAAACATGCCAATGGTACCGTAATTGAAGCATCGCTTGATAAAGGCAGGGGTTACGTTGCAACCATTCTTGTGCAAAACGGAACGTTGAAACAAGGTGATCTTTTGGTTTCCGGTCAGCATTACGGCCGTGTAAAAGCGATGTTTAATGAACGTAACCAACGTACAGAAGTAGCGCCTCCGGCAACACCGGTTTTAATCTTAGGTTTGAATGGTGCCCCGCAGGCAGGTGAAACTTTTAAGGTATATGATGATGAATGGGAAGCGAAAGAAACTGCTAACCGCCGTTCGCAAATTCTGCGTGAACAGGGTATAAGGGCTAAGAAACATATTACTCTTGATGAAATAGGCCGCAGGCTTGCCTTAGGAAACTTCAAACAACTTAACCTCCTTATTCGTGGTGATGTGGATGGTTCTGTGGAGGCCTTAAGTGATTCACTGCAAAAATTAAGTACCGAGGAAATTGTAGTTAGCGTGGTTCATAAAGGTGTTGGTCAAATCACTGAAAGTGACGTTTTACTTGCTACCGCATCTGATGCCGTGATCATTGGTTTCAATGTACGCCCGGCATTACAGGCTTCAAAACTTGCAGAAAATGAAGGTGTGGAAATAAAGACTTACTCTATAATTTATGATGCTATAGACGAAGTGAAGAGCGCCATGGAAGGTATGCTTGAACCTAAGATACAGGAGAAAGTGCTCGGCGTTATTGAGATTAAAGAGACTTATAAGTTTGATAAAGCCACTGTTGCAGGTTGTATGGTGCTTGAAGGCAAAGTTGCCCGTAACAACAGGGTCAGGTTGGTTCGTGAAGGCATTATTGTGCATACCGGTGAGTTGGGAAGTCTGAAACGTTTTAAAGATGACGTAAAAGAGGTAGCCAACAACATGGAGTGCGGTTTAACCTTCAAAAATTATAACGACCTCAGATCTGCGGATATAGTGGAAGCCTTTGAAGAAGTTGAAGTAAAACGAACACTTTAATCTTTATAGAAGGTTTTAATTAACATATCTCTCACAACAATATCTAAATTAATTAAATGTACATAGCAGCCGCTGTGTACATTTGGCATTTACACCTATTATGAAAAAATTGTTCTCCGGCTTACTGCTTTTGGCAGTGGCCTTTACTTCTCAAAGCCAAACCAAAAAAGTATTGGCAGATAAAATTGTTGCAGCCGTTGGCGATAAAATTATCCTGAGAAGTGACATTGATAACAGCATTACAGATATGCAGCGCCAGGGTATAGCAGTGCCCGACAATGCCAAATGTCTCTTAATGGAACAGGCCTTGGGTATAAAAGCTTTAGTAGTTCAGGCTGAGAGAGATTCAATCCCGGTTTCTGACGAAGAGGTAGATGCTGAAATAGATAATCGCATCCGCAGTTTTGTAAATCAATATGGCTCAAAAGAAATTGTAGAACAAATAGCCGGCAAAACGCTATACCAGCTTAAAGAAGATTTTAAATTAACCTTCCGTGAGCAGAAACTTGCCCAGGGCATGCGCAACAAAATTGTGGATGATGTTAAGATAACACCCACCGAAGTAAAAAAATATTTTGACGCAATACCACCGGATAGCTTAGCCTTTTACGAATCTGAAATTGAAGTAGGCCAGGTGGTTATTTATCCCAAAGCCAGCCGTGAATTAGAGAATTATGCCATAGACCAATTGAAAGAATATAAGCAACAGGTTGAAACTGGTGGAAAAGATTTTGGTACCCTGGCATCTTTATATACAGATGATCCCGGCAGTAAGGAAAGCGGTGGCAAATATGATATTAACCGCAATGAGAAACAATGGGATCCAATTTTCCTGGCAAAAGCTTTCAGCTTAAAAGATGGCCAGTTATCCAACGTATTTAAGACCAGGTTTGGTTATCATGTTATCCAAATGATTAGCCGGGCAGGGGATGATGCTTCCATCAGGCATATTCTTAAAATACCGCAGGTTACTTCTGTAGAAATTGCTGCTGCCACTTCAAAGCTTGATTCTGTAAGGTCAAAACTTATTGCCGGCACTCTTCAATTTGGCGAAGCGGTATCAAAATACAGTGATGATGAAACCAGTAAGTTTACGGGTGGAAGAATACCGGGAAGAGACGGTGGTACTTTTTTAACCATTGATCAGCTTGATAAGGATATGGTGGTAATGCTTAAAGATCTTAAAGTAAACGAGTACTCTCAGCCCACAGAGTTTACCGACGATCGTGGTAAGAAGGGTGTACGCATTGTTCAGCTCATTACCAAAACAGAGCCTCACCGGGAAAACCTGAAAGAAGATTATAACCGTATTGCCCAGCGTGCCCTTGAAGAAAAGAAAAATGATACCTTAGAAAAATGGTTCACACAAAAGATCAATACTTTTTATATCAACATAGATGATGATTATAAAAGTTGTCCTGAAATGGAAAAATGGATCCCTAACCCTACTGCTCAGAAGTGAGCCGTCATCATCGAAACGAAATAGTCAATCTGATTTTATGAAATTTTTTAGCCCCTCTCCTGCGGGAGAGGGGTTGGGGTGAGGGTTTTAACCATTAACTTTGCGCCTCTTCCGATAGCCATCGGAACCATTATAAATGAGCGACGAAATCAAACACGAATGTGGCCTTGCCTTCATTCGCTTACGCAAACCCTTCTCCTATTTTCTGCAGGAATATGGCTCTGTAATGTATGGCCTTAATAAGCTATACCTTCTCATGGAAAAACAACACAACCGTGGCCAGGACGGCGCAGGCATTGCTGCGGTTAAATTAAATACGGAGCCGGGCTATCCTTATCTGCATCGCATCCGTAGCGGAGAGCAACATTCTATTGCCGCAATTTTTGCACAGATTGGTAAAGAGATTGAAGAGATTGAAAAAAGCCATCCTGATATCAAACAACATCCGGGCCTTATGAAAGGTCATATTAATTTTTTGGGAGAATTGTTGTTGGGTCATTTACGCTATGGCACACAAGGCAAAAACAACGTGCAGTTTTGCCATCCCTTTGTAAAGCGTGATACTATCCCCGCCAGAAATCTTGCCCTTGCCGGCAATTTCAATCTTGTTAATAAAGAAGAATTGTTCTCAATAATCAATTGCCATCCTGATGAACTGGAAAGGCAAAGTGATCTGGGAGCAATGATGGAGATCATCCATCATTTTTTGGTTAAGGCAGACGAATTATCGCCGGGGAATGTTGACATAGCAAAAGTGCTTGAAAAATCAGTGGCTTTATTTGATGGCGGCTTTACGGTTGGTGGATTAACTGGTAATGGACATGGTTTTGTAATGCGTGATGCTAATGGTATACGCCCATGTTACTATTATGTAAATGATGATGTTATTGTAGCTGCAAGTGAAAGAGCCGCTATTCGCACAACCTTTAATGTTGGCGAAAATGAAGTGCAGGAATTAATGCCCGGCCATGCTGTAATTGTAAATGCAGATAACAGTTTTGCCATAAAAAAAATCATCGAACCAAAAGAACGAAAAGCCTGCAGCTTTGAAAGAATTTATTTTTCAAGAGGTGGCGATGAAAAAATTTACAGGGAAAGAATTGCCTTGGGTCATCATCTAAGCGAACCGCTTCTAAAGGCTATTGATTATGATTTAAAAAACACTATATTTTCTTTTATCCCCAATACGGCTGAAACGGCTTTCTATGGTCTTTTAAAAGGCGCTGAGGACTATCTCAACAAAAGAAAAATAGAAAAAATATTAAGCTGGGGCAACGATTTTGATGAAACAAAACTGGCAGAACTGGTTAACAGGCGGATAAGAGTTGAAAAGATCGCCATAAAAGATGTGAAGCTACGAACATTCATTACTGAAGATAGCAGCAGGAATGAAATGGTGCAGCATGTGTACGACATTACTTACGGCACAGTAAATAAAGGCGTAGATACTATTGTAATTATTGATGATTCAATTGTAAGAGGCACTACGTTGAAAGAAAGTATTATCAGGATGTTATCCCGTTTGGAACCCAAGCGTATTATTATCGTTTCTTCGGCGCCGCAAATAAGATACCCTGATTGTTATGGCATTGACATGAGTAAATTAGGAGAATTTATAGCCTTTAGAGCAGCCATGGCGCTGGTAAAAGAAAGAGAGAAAGAAGATTGCATTGATGAACTGTTTCAAAGATGTAAAGAGCTTAAAAGAAACAATCAGCTACACACCGAAAACCTGGTGAGGCATATTTATAAGTTCTTTACCGTAGAAGAAATTTCGGCTAAAATTGCTGATCTTATTACACCCAAAGAATTAAACATCCCTGTGCAGGTGATCTATCAAACTATTGAAGATCTGCATGAAAGCTGCCCTACAAACTTAGGTGACTGGTATTTTACTGGTATTTATCCAACGCCTGGTGGTAACAGGGTTTGTAATAATGCGTTCATCAATTACATGGAAGGAAAAAATCAAAGAGGCTATTGAACTATTTATTAAGCTCAAAGTGCACCACATGAAAACGCTGATTCTTGTACGACATGCAAAAAGCAGTTGGGACGATGTAAATCTTCCTGATTTTGACAGGCCATTAAATAAGCGTGGTAAAGAAGATGCTAAAAAGATGGCCGAACGGTTACACAAAAAAATTAAAACGCTTGATGCTATAGTCTCAAGCCCTGCCAAACGGGCCAAAAAAACGGCGGAAAGCTTTGCAGAAATTTTTCATATTAAGGAAGAGGATATATTGCTCAACCCTGCATTATATCATGCAGCCGGCAACGATTTTTTTGAAGTCATTGAAGAGCTGAGTAATAAATTAAACACTGTTGCAATATTTTCTCATAACCCTGGCATTACTTATTTCGTTAATGAACTGATTACAAATATCAATATTGACAATGTTCCCACAACAGGAATATTTGCGGTAAAATTAGATGTGAACAATTGGGCTGATTTTAAAAATACCGAACACCAATTTTTGTTTTTTGATTTTCCTAAAAATGCTGATGATTAGAGGCTCTTATTGAATTGACTTTGCATCAGATTTTCTATAGCCGCTTTGTATAGCTCCATATTTACAGCAGGAAATTTCCATTCAAAACTCTCAACTGCGTTTAAAGCTTTTTGCAAATTAAAATCCACCTGCTCAAAGCTTAAGAAGGCGCCGTTCTCCTGGTGAAACAACGCTAAATATTCCTGCTCGGTTTGGCCAGGTGTAGCAATTAAGATGGCCCTTTTCCTTAATCTTATCAGATCCATAATACTTGTATAGCCGCTACGGCAAATCACTAAATTACTTTGTTCAATTTTTTCATTGAGTTCTTCTGCATGTAATACGTTTATAACTTCAACCCGTTTATTTGTATTCAAATACTCTATTTTAATATTTGATCCTCTTACAAAAAAAACGTTGTATTGAGTTTGATGTAATTGCTTAAGAAGAAGGCTTTCTAAAATAGTTCTTTGCGGTTCCGGCCCGGAAAGCACCACTATAATATCATAGTTTATTGTTTCACCTTCTTTTGGAATAAGCCTGGATATTGGACCAATATATTTTACGTTTTTTAGATTGCCTGCAAAAGATAATTCTCCCGCAATAGAATTGTTTTCGTCATCAGGCACCCAGCATTCATCAAATTTTTTTATAAAGAAATGGTGTGCACGGTTAATAATTCTCCCTGTAAAACTGCTGCCCGTTTTAATTTTTAACTGGTGAGTAATGTAAATTGAATGAACAGATTTGTTATATAATCCTGGCCTGTTATCAGATACTACAACAGTTATTTTATGATCTTTAATTACCCTTTTTAACTGATGGTATTCAGTTAGTATTGCGTGAATGATTGCCGGAAGCTGTAGTACAATTTTGAATGGAAAAAAATGTTTTGAATTGCTATACTTAATGTTATAACCTTTAAGCTCGATTATTTGCAAACCTGGAAACTGACTGTTGAGAAGCGCTTTAGATTCACCTGTTGCGCCAATAATCACCTTACAATTGCTTTGTAAAAATTCCTTAATTAATGGAATACACCTGGCTGCATGGCCCAAACCCCAGGGCAATGGAGAAATGAAGACTGTAGAATTATATTGAAATTTTCTAACAAATCGGGGCTTTACCAAAATTTTTACAATAATTGTGTATGAAAATAGTTTAATTTAGTAATCATATATTTATGAATAACCTGCGAAAATATTTTTTAGGCTTGCTTATGCTGTCTTTTGTTCTCACTTTCACCGGGTGTAGTTCAGCTAAAAAAAATAATTGCGGTTGTCCGAATAAAAAAGGAATGGTAGGGTATTAATTAATAAACATTGCTGCTAATGCACCGCTCCAACCGGGATTTACTCTTGCTTTTTAAAGATGAATTAATGACCCCGCAGGCCATTGAACAACAGGTAGAGCGTTTACATGAATTATTATATGGCGTAGAAAAAGTAGAGAATATTATAACGTCTCACGAAATTATTAATGTAAACAAACACAAAATTTTTAATGATAGTGTAAGGTTGAAAAATGTGTTTCGCCGTAAAGAGCTTAAGCCTTTTGTTTTTTTAAATAATAAAAATTAGGATTTACATTTTTATTATTTGCAGGGCATTTTTTAAATTTCCAAGCATCTTCTTTATCTCTTCTTTTTTACACGTGCCCACACTAAGCCTGTACCAGCTTGAGTTTGCAGAAGCTCCAAAAGCATAAAATGGCACTACAGCCAGTTTAGCTTCATTCAATATAAAATCAGTTACCGCTGATTGATCCTTTAAAACTTTTCCATCAATTATAGTTTTACCCGCAAGATCAAACTGCACCGTTAAATATATAGCACCCTGCGGCGCTATGGCATCTACCGGGAAGCCTTCATCCTTCAAGTGTTTGAAACCCTCATAAATATTCTCAAGCCTTATATATAATTCGCTTTTAAAATTGGTGAGATAATGATCAATATCTGTTGCGTTGCGTAAATATTCTGCCGTGGCATGTTGCTCTGCCATCGGGCTCCAGGCACCCACATGACTGTTGATAGCCTTCATTTTTGCGATCACTTTTTTGGGGCCTAATGCCCAGCCAACTCTTACACCGGTAGCGGCAAAAGCTTTACTTATCCCATCAATAAAAATGGTATAGGCTTTCATTTTTGGTCTTAAGCTAACAGGATTATAATGAACAGAATCTTTGTACAAAAGTGTCCAATACATCTGATCATACATCACGTATAATTTTTTTTGCCCATCACTGCGCCTTTCATTTTCCTGTATAACAAGATCACAAACGTCTTCCAACTCCTCTTTTTTAAAAATAGTACCTGTAGGATTTAACGGGGAACATAAAGCCAGCAGAACTGCCTCCTGTATATGAGGTTTGATCTGTGCCGCAACGGGCATAAAATTACTTTCGGCAGAGGTTTCTATTACAGCATGAACACCTTCTGTAAAATGAACATAGTGATTATTATTCCAGCTTGGTACTGCGTAGATCACCTTGTCGCCCTTATCAACTATGGCCCGGTACAATGCATAGATCAATGGCCTTCCACCGGCAGCAATAAGAATTTCATCATCTGCAAAATCTAAGCCTTCTCTTTCAGAAATAAATTTTGATATCGCCCGCCTCAGGCCAAGGATACCTTCGGCAGGCGGATAGGTTGTAAAATGATTATTGTAGGCTTTAATGATCTCCTGCTGAAAAGCCGGCGGAATAGGAAACACTGATGAATCAAAATCACCTATAGTAAAATTAAAAATTTCTTCACCATTACTAATCTTCAGGCGAATCTCTGCGCCTAAACGAACAATCTCAGACCCAATTAATGTTTCTGCAAGGTTACTGAGCGGTGACTCAATGTTTGCTTTAATATCTGTAGAATTGATAGCTATAAATTTGGTAGCAAAGGTAACCGTTTGCGGGTGGCAACACGTCCATTGGCTGAGAATATAAGAGAAAAAAAGTACTATTAAGGCACAAAAAAAAAGTAACGAGCAGGCACAGGTCAGAGACATGCGCCAGATATGAGATTGGTTTATGCAGGCACAAGGATTGCCAACTCAAGAAACTGCC
>JANLXV010000227.1:0-7543 GCA_031365305.1 Chitinophagaceae bacterium | reverse complement strand
TACCTGGTCAACTTTGGGTATCATAGTTGGTTTAACCATGCTATACTTTACTAAACTGGCCTGGATAGATAGCGCCTCTGCTTTATGTTTTTCCTTTATAATTATTTATACGGGTTATAAAATTATCAGGTCATCTATAGCAGGTATCATGGATGAAGCAGACATCATTTTATTAAAAAATATTGTTGAACATCTTAACGGGAAAAGGCGGGAGAACTGGATTGATCTGCATAACGTGCGATTGATAAAATATGGTGGCACTATACACATGGATTGCCATCTTACTGTTCCCTGGTATTTAAATGTAAATGAGGCCCACCAGGAAATTGAAATACTTGGCAAAGTGGTTCAAAAAAAATATGAAAGGGCAGTAGAATTATTTGTGCATTCCGATGCCTGCCAGGAATTTTCGTGCAGGATATGTGTAAAGCATGATTGCATGGTGCGGCAACATGCCTTTGAGAAAAGAATTGAATGGACAATAGATAATATTTCAAAAGACAGTAAGCACCGCATTTATAATGACACTATTCAAACAACTTAGCCACGCCAAATGCAGCGCCTGCAGCCAATGCGCCGATCATCGTTACTTTTAAGGCGCCAACCAACGGAGCAACGCCTGTTATACGGCTTTTAAAATAGCCAAATATAAAAAGACATATAAGTGTAGCCACCACAGAAACTTTTAAGGCTGAAGCTGCATTTGCAATAAACATGTATGGCGATAAAGGAATAATGCCGCCGGCTATATAAGATAGGCCGATATTCAAAGCACTTTTAGTAGCTCTTTTGGGATCTGGTTCATCAAGACCGAGTTCATACTTCATCATAAAATCAACCCATCTTTTTTTATCCAGGGCTATTTCATCAGTAGCTTTTTGTTGTACATCTTCACTAAGCCCTATCTCTTTAAAAAAATCTTTTACTTCCTGCTTTTCTTTTTCAGGTACATTTTCTACTTCCTCATATTCACGCCGCACCTCACTTTTATAGTGGTCTGATTCTGTTTTACCGGCCAGGTAACCACCCAATCCCATCGCAATACTTCCGGCGGCAATTTCAGCAATACCGGCAATCACAATCAAACTGCTATTGGGAACTACACCGCTAAGACCCGCTGCAAGCGCAAACGGAACAGTAAGTCCATCACTCATGCCTATTACAACATCACGCAGCAAATCTGAGCTCTGCATGTGTTCTTCAACATGATCGTGATGGCTGTGCACTTAAAAAATTTAGTGCAATATTAATATAGAATAACTTCAATTAAGGGGTATATGAGCAATGTGATGCTTTATTTTAAAAATAAGATCCTTCATTGCAAAAGGCTTGGCAATAAAATCATCTGCCTTGCACACTTTTAATACTTCCTCTAATTTGGTTTGAGCCGAAAACATGATAACCGGAATATCTTTCGTTTTCTCATTTTGTTTTAAGGCATTACAAATCTGGCGGCCATCTACACGAGAAGATAAATACACATCCATCAATATTAGCTGGGGTTGGTAGGATTCTGTTTTTTCAAAAGTTTCTTCTCCCCTTGCGGTAGTTAAAACTTCAAAACCATGTGTTTCAAGAATGGCCTGAACAACATGTAGTATATCCACATTATCATCTACCACTAAAATTCTGTCCATGAGATAAGTTTAGAACAGAATGTCAAAAATTAAACCACAGGGGTATCCATAATAATTTCAACGTAAACGTGGATTTACTATCTTCAAATTTTATTGGGCAATTTTGGGAAATGTGTAATGAAATACTCATTTACGAGGCTGATAATACAACAAGACTGCGTTTAATGATGTCAATACTTTCTAAAATTTGCTCCTTCGTAATAATTAGCGGGGGGGTTAGACGCACTTTATCGCCATGCGTTGGCTTTGCCAGTAAGCCATTGTTTTTACATTCCATACAGAACACCCAGGCCGCATCAGGATTAGTGTGATTTATAACTATGGCATTCATCAGGCCTTTTCCCCGTACTTCTTTTATAAAAGGCGAGGCTAATTGGTTTATTCCGTCACGAAAAACTTTACCCATCTGCAAAGCATTATCTATCATATTTTCTTCCTGTAAAACACGTAATGAAGTGATAGCAATTTTACATGCCAAAGGATTGCCGCCATAAGTGCTGCCATGTTCGCCCGGTTTAATAGTAAGCATAATATTATCATTTGCCAATACAGCGCTTATAGGCATTGTACCACCACTAAGGGCTTTACCAAGAATAAGAATATCCGGCACAACGCCATCGTGTGCGCAACACAGCATTTTGCCGGTTCTGCCAAGACCTGTCTGTATTTCATCAGCAATAAAAAGCACATTGGCATCTGTACAATACTCACGGGCCTTAACTAAATATTGATCATCCGGCAAAACCACGCCGGCTTCGCCCTGTATGGGTTCTACTAAAAACCCAGCAACGTTTTCATCTTTTAAGGCAGCGGCAAGGGCAGGCAGATCATTATATGGGATAACTTTAAAGCCTGGCATATACGGGCCAAAATTTTCTTTAGAAGAAGGATCAGTACTAAACGAAATCACTGTGCTTGTTCTGCCATGAAAGTTGCCTTCGCATACAATGATCTTGGCTTTATTGGCAGCAATTTTTTTAACGTCATACCCCCACTTTCTGCAAAGCTTTATAGCCGTTTCAACCGCCTCTACGCCGGAGTTCATAGGAAGGACTTTATCATAACCAAAAAACTCGGCCGCAAATTGCGTAAACTCCGCCAGCGCCTGGCTGTGAAAAGCCCGGCTGGTAAGCGTTAACTTTTGGGCCTGCTCAATTAAAGTATTAATAATTTTTGGATGACAATGCCCCTGGTTAACGGCAGAATAACCACTTAAAAAATCAAAATATTTTTTGTCTTCAACATCCCAAACGTTTACACCCTTACCGCGGTTAAGCACCACTGGCATAGAATGATAATTATGGGCGCCGAATTTATTTTCCTGGTCAATATAGGTTTGGGTAGCTGATGACATTAATGACTGGTGCATAAAAAGTAAAAATGAAAAAGTAAAAAGTAAAAATGAAAAATGAAAAAATGAAAATCTATTGAGCTGAAAAGAAAGGATAATATCGTTATGCCGAATGATCGAGCAGATCAAGATTAAGCGAAAGAAAAACCGATATATTTTGTGTAGACAAGATGCTAACTTTTGTGCAATATATTTCTTTTATTGCAATTTAGAGGAGTAAACAAGGTATTGCTGCGGGAAATTCAGCGCAGGGATTTCATTTTTAAATAAGCCATATACTGTAGAACCGCTGCCGCTAAGGCTTGCGTAGTCTGCACCAGCTTCGTATAAATGTTCTTTTATTTTTTGTATAGAAGGATGCGCTGAAAAAACACTGTGCTCAAAATCATTCGATATATTTTCAGGCCATTGATTTATGGAATGCATGAATAACCCGGCCAGTGCATTATTCCGCTCAGCCGGCACAATGGATGAAAAGGCTTGTGCAGTATTACAATGAATATCCGGGAAAACCATTACGATATTATATCCTTTTAAAATTGGTTCAAGCGGTTGTAATACTTCGCCACGGCCTTTAGCCAATGCAGGTTTATTCAGTAAGAAAAAAGGACAATCGCTGCCCAGGGCTAAAGCATATCCGTATAGCTTTTCATGGGTTATTTGTAGAGAAAACAATTTGTTAAGCAATTGAAGTGTGTTGGCAGCATCAGAAGAGCCACCGCCTAAGCCTGCACCTATTGGGATTACTTTATGCAGGTGAATGGAGACTGCTGGTAAATCCGGAAAATCATTCTTAATGAGGTGATAGGCTTTCAGGCAAAGATTGCCGGCATTATCTGGAATATTTATCCCCGTGTTTATAAATGAAACGTCGGATTTTTTTGAAGGTAAAATTTCTAAAACATCACATAACTGTACCGGGTAAAATATAGTTTCAAGATCATGATAATGGTCCTGCCGCTTTCTTAAAATATGTAAACCAATATTTATTTTACAATTTGGAAAAGCGATCATTCAGGTGGAATAAAACAATGTAAAGAGTAGGAATGAATGTAATTATTGAGAACGCTTACGTGTTTTGATCTCATCTCTTATAGCAATGGCTTTTATGTAATCTTCCTGTTCAAGCACTTCATTTAAAAGATTATCTAATTCTGTAAGAGATAATTTTCTCAGATCATCCCTTGTGCCTGAATCTGTTTGATGGACCGGCGTTTTCTTTTTCTTGTCATCATCTTCCATTAGAATGCCTGCGCTATCAAGAATGGTATCATAAGTGTAAATAGGGCAGCCAAACCTCACGGCTAAAGCTACTGCGTCAGATGTTCTCGAATCTATTTCAACCGTATCATGGTCTGTTGAACATAATAACTTGGAATAAAATATACCTTCCTGCAGGTCATTGATAATAATTTCATGTAACTCCACGTTGAAAGCGAGCATAAAATTTTTCATCAGGTCATGCGTAAGAGGCCGGCTGGGCTGCATTCTTTCAAGCGCCACGGCAATAGCCTGCGCTTCAAAGCCACCAATTACAATGGGTAATCTGCGAAGCCCATTCACCTCACCTAAAACCACGGCATAAGAGTGTGTTTGCGTAATACTGTGAGAAAGCGCCACAATTTCTAATTCTATTTTTTTCATAAAGCCCTGGCCTTTGAATTACAATGTTAGTTAATCGCAAATATAAAAAATAAAAGCCTTTCAATTTGTTGAAAAGCTCTTATACCAGATTAAGGAATACTGCGTTGGTTGTTTATAGTCCCTTAATTTTTTTAGCGGCATTAATTATTTTAGGCATCACTTCAAAAGCATCACCCACAATGCCATAATCAGCCGCTTTAAAAAATGGCGCTTCAGGATCTTTATTGATCACCACAATTACCTTGCTGCGGTTAACGCCGGCCAGATGTTGAATGGCGCCTGAAATACCTACGGCAAAATATAAATTTGGCGCTATTGCCAAACCGGTTTGGCCAACATGTTCGTGATGAGGCCGCCAGTCGGCATCTGCCACAGCACGACTGCAGGCCGTTGCTGCGCCAATAACCTTTGCGAAATCAGTAAGCAGGTGCCAGTTTTCCGGGCCTTTTAAACCACGACCACCACTTACTACCAGTTCAGCCTCGGCCAGCGGTACTTCACCATCGAGTTTATTTACGGCGGTAACTTTTATTTTTGGCTCATCTATCGAAGGCGTAAATTCTGCCACTTCTGCCGTGCCTTCACCTTCTATTGCTTTATAAGAATTGGGATTGAGTGAAATAATTTTAATGGGAGTTTTGATGGCAACATTTGCAAACGCTTTTCCGCTGAACACATTCTTCTTTACCACGAAACCATTGGACAGATCAGGTAACGATACAGCACCAGATACCAGGCCTGCTTTAAGCTTTGCTGAAAGGCGTGGCGCAAGGGCTTTGCCATCCATATTATTTGAGAAAATAATGATCTCTGCATTAATATTTTTTATAACATCAGCTATAGCATTTGTATAAGCCTGAGCATCAAAATTTGATAACACCTCACTTTTAACATAATGCACTTTCTTTAAACCATACTTACCCAACACAGATAGATCGCCTATAGCAGCCCCAAGCACAATGCCTTCAGCAGTGGTGCCGGTAAGCTCCGCGACCTTTGCGCCATAAGCGGCAGCTTCAAAAGAATTTTTTTTGAGATGGCCTTCACTTTGATCAAGAAATATTAGTACGGGCATATTTAAAATTTGATATTAAAACAATCGCTGCAATCTTCTCCATTTCCCTCTCCCCCTGGGGAGAGGATAGGTGAGGGGATATTAAAACAACTTAGCTTCTTCATGTAACAATCTTACCAATTCTTCAGGCTGATCAGCAGGCACAAGTTTTACACCTGCTTTAGGAGGTGGCAATTCAAACGACGTTATGGAAGTTAATTCATCAACCGCTACAGGCTCAGAAACTTTAAGCGGTTTTGTTCTTGCCCCCATAATGCCTTTCATGTTAGGGATGCGTTGCTGGGCCATACCTTTCTGACAACTTACTACAACCGGCAGTGCTACTTCATTCACTTCTTCGCCACCTTCTATTTCACGGGTTATAGTGGCTGTAGTACCGTTTAATGTAAAGTGTGTTGCAAGAGATACATAAGGTATACCTAATAATTCAGCAACCATGCCGCCTATAGATGAACCGTTGTAATCAATGGTTTCTTTTCCCGTAAAAACAAGATCATAATTGTTTTGCCTGGCAATGTCCGCAATCTGGCTGGCAATATAAAAGCTGTCATGGCTGTTTGCATTTACCCTGAAAGCCTCCTCGCCGCCAAGCGCCAAAGCTTTCCTGATGATGGGGTCATTTTCTGCGCCACCAACATTTAAAAGGTGAATTACAGTACTGCTGTCTGCTTCTTTTAGTTCAATGGCTCTTACCAAAGCATACCATTCATCATACGGGTTTAAAATGAACTGAACACCGGCCTCAGCGAATTTCGTATTGTTATCTGTGAAGGCTATTTTTGCTGTGGTGTCGGGGGTTTTGCTAATGCAAACAAGTATCTTCATCAATATTCAGCTTTAGAAAGTGGCAAAGATAGGCAGATAGAAAAAGGAACAAAATTTATGTTGTTATGAGCAGGATTGTACAATTAGAAGAGCTGTTGCAGCAAGATCCCAATGATTCTTTTCTGCAACATGCGCTTGCCCTTGAACATATTAAAATGGGTAATGATGCCGAAGCTGAAAAATTATTTACAACACTGCTTGAAAGAGAGCCTGGCTATGTTGGTTCTTATTATCATCTTGCTAAATTATTAACAAGGGCTAACCGAACCGGGGAGGCTATAAAAATATATGAAGCCGGTATAGCGCAGGCTAAGCTGGCCGGTGATAGCCATTCGTACAATGAGCTACAGGGAGAATATGATGATCTCATAGAATAAACCTGCTTTCTGCGCCACTAAACTTTATAATCTTTACAAAAATGGATTTGCCTAAACGCTTCATAGAGTTTATACATAAGAACAATTTATTTCAAAAGAATGACCTGCTAATAATTGCTGTAAGCGGCGGTGTAGATTCTACAGCGCTTTGCCATCTTTGCGGCACATTGGGATTTTCTTTCGCCATGGCGCATTGCAACTTTAAATTAAGAGGAGAGGAGAGTGACCGTGATGAACAATTTGTAAAAGATTTTGCTGCTGAATATACTCTGAAGCTGGCCATAAAAACTTTTGAGACTGAAGCGTACGCAAAAGAGCACAAGGTTTCTATACAGCTTGCTGCAAGAGAATTAAGATATGCCTGGTTTAAAGAACTGGTTGAAGATAATGCTGATGCCTGTCAGCTTTGCTCTTCAGAAAAACCTGTTCATGCCAAGAAATATTTGCTTACGGCGCATCATGCTGATGATAATATTGAAACGGTGTTATTGAATTTTATGAAAGGCACCGGGCTTAATGGATTAACGGGCATTCCGCAAAAAAGAGGCTATCTAATCCGGCCTTTATTATTTGCCTCAAAAGATGAAATAGTACAGTATGCCAATGAGCATAACCTGGCATTTGTTGAAGATTC